>CAZNKC010000005.1:17499-64825 GCA_964573315.1 uncultured Verrucomicrobiaceae bacterium
AACGCGATGGGAGCCGTGAAGGCCATCCATGCGGCGCGGCTCGCCCTGCGCGGTGATGGCACGCATCGCGTGTCGCTCGACAAGGTCATCGCCACCATGCGCCAGACCGGCGCGGACATGAGCACGAAATACAAGGAGACCTCGCGCGGCGGTCTTGCCGTGAACGTGACGGAGTGCTGAGAACCTGTTTAAGGTCTCGCAAGATCAGGGCAAACGAGCAGCCCGGCGGCGCGGAGATTGAAATAACCCCAGGGGAACCGTGCCCGTAGAAGCAAACGTCAGTTTGCCCTTTCTGGAAGCCCGCAAGAAGCGCGAAAGCCCTCCTGCCATCAGGCACTTTCCCAATCCAGGGAAGACTCACGTCTTCCTCTACGAGACGACGCTCCTCCCCCAGCCGGGCAGCGATTGAAACAACCCCAGAGACCGTGCCCGTAGAGGCAAACGTCAGTTTGCGCCCGTAGAGGCAAACGTCAGTTTGCCCTTTCTGGAAGCCCACGAGGAGCACGAAAGCCCTCCCGCCACCAGACGCCTTCCCAATCCGGGGAAGACTCACGCGATCCAAGGAAGACTCACGTCTTCCTCTACGAGACGATGCTCCTCCCCGTGGCTTGTTCGAGGACGGTGTCTTCTCCGGTGATGAAATCCTTCGGCGGCGGCTGCGCCGGCACATCCACGGCCACGCCTTTGCCCTCGAAGGGGGCGCCATTCGGACGGAAGGAGGCCATGGTGGAGAGTTTGAAGGCGATGCCGGAGCGCGGCAGGTTGACGGTGCGCGAACTGCCGCTGCCGCCGCGGCTGCCGCCGATCCGGATTTGCGCGAAGTTCGAGAAACGATCCCGGCAGGGCAAGGTCACGTCTTTGCGCTTTCCTTCTGTGTTGGCAAAGGTCAAAGCCACGCTGGCGGATTCGGCGATGCCGAGGTCGCTCCGGAGGATGTCAATCCGGCGGATGCCTTTGAGCGAGGCATAGAGATTCTGGGTGGCACTGCCGACTGGTTCATATTTCAAGGCGGCATCCAGCCAGACCTGCAAGGGCTTCCCATCCACCGCGATGAGGCAGGGATGGCCCGGCTCGACAAACGCGGTGTTGTCGCGGGTGACGGCGATGACGCCGCCCTGTGCGATGGCGAGGCGAAATGGGAGCCAGAGGCCGGGTTCCCGGTTGTCCGCCTCGCAGGTGAACTTCGCATTCAGGGTTTGACAGATGCTTTGGGAGAAGCCGGGAAGACCGATTTCCAATCCACGGTTTCACCCGGCTTCAGCGGACCGCGCACGACCCAGCGGGCGGCCTCCACGATCAGCGGAAAGTTGCCCAGCTTTTCTTGAAACTCGGGATGCGCGCTGAAAAGCACATAGCGCCCTCTGCCAAAGGTGCCGCCGAGAATGGCCGGTGTGCCTGCCATCACGCCGCCGGGGTCGCCCTCTTTTTTGACTTCCGTGACGTAGGTCGCCAGTGCCTTGGTGACACCGAATCCGGGTGCATCGGTGATTTGCCAGATGGGACCGTTGGCATAAAATATTTTCAATGATGGCGTGGCCGCATCATCAGTGGCGATCTCTACCACGCCTTTTCCCCTGGCCCAGCGGCCGTTCTCGGTGTCCACGCAACGCGCGTTGGCGATCTCGAGAAGGCTCAACGCCTCATTGTGGCCACGGACAAAAGAATAACCCCCGGCGCAGCTCGCCAGCACCCCGCCGCCGGCGCGCACAAAATCCTCCACCTTGGCGCAGCCATCCGCGCCCAGCAGGGTATTGAACTTGGAACCGCTACCGCCGCCGATGATAAAAATATCCAGATCGTCCAGCGCTCCGTTTTTCACGGCCCCGGGTGACACGGCTCCGGCTTTCATCCCAGCCTCGCGCAGGATGCGAATATAGAGCCCCTGGCTGGAGTTTGAGCCGGGCTCGTCCAAGGAACTCAGCACGCCGATGCGGATTTCGGGGCGGACCTCGGCAGAGGTGATTTTTGATGAAGGGTTTTCCGCCTGGAGCAGGCCCTGAATCAGGGACAACACTCCGATGGTTAGCAAACGGATTTGAGATAGGTGTCGTGTCTTCATGGTTTGGATATAAGAAAACGCATCCGCCCACTCTGAACTCCCAACGTTTGATTGTCGTGGTTATTTTTCCGCTGCTTACTGCGGAATAAATACAAAAACGCTCACTTGAGCCTCTTGCAAAACCTCTGTGTTCCTCTGTGCGTTCCGTGGTGGATCCCGGTTTTCCACCACGGAGCACACAGAGAGGCACAGAGGTTGATAAGGCTTTTGCAATCGGCTCACTTTCCGGGAGTCATGGACGCGCGTAGCGCCCGGACCAACTGTTGTCCCGGTCGAGCCAGCGATCCAGCCAGGCAAAGCTGTATTGTCTCGCCACCGGCGGGTAACTGTGCCCGCCGGGATAAGAGAACCAGCCGAAACAGTCGCCGGCGCCGATTCTTCTCAGTTGGGTTTCCATCTGATCCGGCGATATGTCGTAGCGCTCCTTGTAATAACTCAAGGTTTTCTCATAGCTCCGCCGGTTCCGGCGCGCGTCCATCACACTGGGCAAGCCCTCGTGATCGCGCCAGTCGCGATAGACTTTGGCCACCGACAGACATTTATCCAGAAGATTGCGGCGATTGTAAAACTCCCACTCGCTGGCAAGGATCAGCAGGGGACGCGGAGCCACGAGCATCATCAACTCATCAAAATCCACCGGCACCGGCAGTTCGGGATCATCGACGTAGGGGCGGAATTTTTTGATATAGATATACCTCCCCTTGCCGCGCGACCACGTTTCGGTCGGGCGGTGCCAGTCGAGCACTCCGCCCACGCTGATGGTGGCCGCGATTCTCGGCTCAAAGGCTCCCGCGAAGACGGCGGTATGCCCGCCCAGCGACAAGCCCACGCACCCGATATGCTTGGCATCGACAAAATCCAGCGTCTCGAGAAAATCCACGCTGCGCATGATATCCCAGGTGTTCTTGCCCACGATGGACCACTCGGGGTGACGCGCATAGAAAGGCCGCGACTGCCCTACCTCTTCTCCAGGTTCGACACGCTCGCCGTCCGTGAGCAAATCAATGCTCAAAGTCACATAGCCGTGCCGTGCCAAGTGCAGCCCGTAAGACCTCCCGCCCTCGCTGGAGTCCGGCGGATCGGCGGAGGTGCGGCCGGACAGCCCGATGGTCGCGTCTTTGCCGGAACCAAGCGTCGTGCTGTGAATGCAAATCATGGCCGGGGTGGGCTGCTGCCGGGCGCTCTCCGGCACGAGCAGCCATCCCGTCACACGATCGTTCGCCTCCGTTTGGAAGCTCACATGATAACGCTCGATGCCGTCATCCTCCCCGGCCATTTGTTGCTTCAGGACTTGAAGCTGCTCTTGGGTCAGCCGCCCGGAAGGGCAGCCGGGCTCGAAAGTGACCTTCTTCATGACGGGGTTCAAGGAGGGAACTTCCGTGGGAAAATCCCCCAGCAAATCGAGCCATGCGCGCTCGATCTGTTGCCGTCGTTCGGGCCATGACAGGGATTTTGTTTGCGCTTCGGCCTTTGCCGGCGGCATGGCTATCAGCGATGCTCCCGCCAGCGCGGCGGCTGCGCGCATGACCATTTCGCGGCGGGTGATCTTACCGTCAGGAATTCGCTTTCCCGGCCCTCCGCGCTCAGTTCGCCGAAAAGCCAGGGTTGAAGGGGGTTCAGGGGGAGGAAGGGACGGATTCATTCGTTCCACGGATGGAACTCCGAATTCTCCGGGATGTCAAACTGCCAGGAATTCGCTTTCCCACCCTCCGCACTCCCAAGTGGTGATAAAATGTAACCAGCATCCTCAGCCCGTCCCGCACGTTGACTCATTCGCCAGCCGGCCCCTGCCCACTTCCATGCCTCCCTTCCGCACTGCACCCACCTCTCGCCCCTGGGCCCACGACCTCCTCAAAGGCCGCGCCCTTACAGCCATCCTTTTTTCCCTTCTGGCCCTTGCCCGCCTGCCCGCCGCCGAGCCTTTCCTGGAAAAAACCGACCTCTTCCAGGAAAAAACGGACGGCTTTTTCGTCTATCGCATTCCCGGCATCATCGTCACCGCCAAAGGCACCGCCCTCGCCTATTGCGAAGCGCGCAAATTCGCGGGCGTTGACTGGGGCGAAATGGAAATCCACCTGCGCCGCAGCACCGACGGGGGCCGCACCTGGGCACCGGTGCAGCAGGTCGCTCACAACGGCCCGCGCCTGCCGCGCAATCCCATCGCCTCGGAAAAAAAGTCCTCCAAGGGCATCGGCGGCCCCGATGAACAGACCGTCCACAACGCCGTAGCCATCGCCGGTCGTGATGGCGCCGTACACCTCCTCTACTGCGTCGAGTACATGCGCTGTTTCTACATGCGCAGCGCCGACGACGGCCTCACTTGGTCAAAGCCGCGCGAGATCACCCCGACTTTCGATGAATTCCGCACCGACTGGCCCTGGCGTTCCATCGCCACCGGCCCCGGCCACGGCATCGAGCTGAAAAACGGCCGCCTCGTCGTTCCCGTCTGGATCGCCGCCGCCAAGGACGCCGCCCATGCCAATGCCATTGCCGCCACCATCTACAGCGACGACCACGGCGCCACTTGGCAGCGCGGCGACATTGTCGCCGGAAAGGATGCCTCCACCCATGGCACCAGCGAAAACATCGCCGCCGAAATGAGCGACGGTCGCGTCATGCTCAACATCCGCACCCGCGCCAAGCCCAACCGCCGCGTCGTCTGCTACAGCCCAGACGGCGCCACCCGGTGGACCCAGCCCCAGTTCGTCCCCGAGCTGCTTGAGCCCGTCTGCATGGCCGGCCTCGTCACCCACCCCGGCAGCCCCGCCACCGGAGGAAAACCCTATCTCCTCTTCTCCAACCCCGACGCCCTCGAACGCAACGACGGCAAAGCCGCCCCCGGCGAGCGCCACGACCGCAAAAACGTCACCATCAAAGTCAGCCACGACGACGGACGCACCTGGCCCGTCAGCAAGCTCCTCCAGCCCGGTGCCAGCGCCTACAGCGACCTCGCCGTCCTCCCCGGCGGCACCATCCTCTGCTTCTACGAACGCGGCCTGCCCGGCCAGGAAAAGTCCAACAAACTCTGGCCCTACACCTACCTCACCCTCGCCCGCTTCAATGAAGAATGGCTCACGAATCCATAGGTGGCTTTTACCTAAGTAACATGCCTGGAAAGAATGCCACTCGGTTAAGGCCGGGCATCGCTATTTCAGGGCATGGGATGCTCGTTTGCGCTGATCTTGCGAGACATTAAACAGGTTCTCAGCGGCGGCGAACTTGGCGCTCCGGTAGCTGGCCGTAGCGGTGGCGGGTTTCGGAGATGGATTGCTCGCGCAACCAGCGGGTGAGTTCGAGGCGGCCGTTGGCGAGGAGGGGGGCGTTGATCCAGTTGAGGCCGAGGTTGTGGGCGGCGGCTAGGACTTCTGGGCTTGGCGCGATGGTGGTGCGGAGGAACTCGGCGTTTTTGGCGAGAGCGGGCAGTTTTGCGATGAAGGCGGCGTCGTTTTCTTCGTCACGGAGGCTGATGGTCAATGGTGTGCCGGTGATTTGGGCGGCTTGTTTGGCTCGCTGGAGGGTGGTTTCATCGCGGGAGTCGAGGCGGAGAATGACGCCTCGGCAGGGGCGGTAGCGGAAGATGTTTGACTCGCATTTCAGTGCGGAGGGGTCGTGTTCGAGGGCGAAGTGGGTTTGCCAGGCTTGCTCGTAGCCGGGGTTGGCGGACTGCAAGTCCGCTTGACGGCACGGGCTGCAAGCCCGCGTTACGGCGGCGGTCGTGGGTTCGGCTTCACTGAGGCGGCAGAAACTGAGGACGTAGTTGGGGCCGCCGGCTTTGGCTCTGGGGCCGATGCAGGATTTTTTCCAGCCGCCGAAGGGCTGACGCTGCACGATGGCGCCGGTGATGGGGCGGTTGATGTAGAGGTTCCCGGCGTGGACACGATCACGCCACCAGGCGACTTCATCGGGATCGAGCGAATGAAGACCGGCGGTGAGGCCGAAGGCGGTGGCGTTTTGCCATTCGGTGGCTTGGGCGAGCGAATCGGCGCGCATGAGGCCGAGCACGGGGCCGAAGCATTCGGTGCGGTGGAACCACGAGCCGGGCTTCACGCCGAGCTTGATGCCGGGCGACCACGCGCAGAGATCAGCGCCGGGCTGGCGGGGCTGCAGCAGCCATTCCTCGCCTTCGTCGAGGGTGGTGAGGGCGCGTTGCAAATCCGCGCCGGGTTCGATGACGAGCGGGGTGACGATGCTGCGCGGATCGGTGGCGGGGCCGGTGTGGAGGCTGGCGGCGGCATCGCGGAGCTGGCGGCGGAAGACGGGATCGTCATAAACTTCCGCCTCAACGATCGCGAGGCTGGCGGCGCTGCATTTTTGGCCGCTGTGACCGAAGGCGGAGCGCACGAGGTCTTTGATCGCGAGTTCGCGATCCGCCTGCGCGGTGATGATGAGGGCGTTTTTGCCGCTGGTCTCGGCGTAGAGCGGCAGACCGGGCCGCCAGCTTTGGAACTTGCGGGCCGTTTCATAGCCGCCGGTGAGGATGACGCTGGCGATGCGGGTATCGGTGAGCAGCGCTTTGCCGGTGGTGTTGTCGCACGGGAAAAAATGCAGCACGTCACGCGGCACTCCGGCGTCCCAGAGTTGCCGCGCGAGATGCCAGGCGATCTGGCTGGTGGCGCGGGCGGGTTTGAAGACGACGCTGTTGCCCGCCATCAAGGCCGCGAGCACGCCGCCGGCCGGAATGGCATACGGGAAATTCCACGGTGAGACGACGGCGACGATGCCCACGGCCTCCGCTTTGACTCCCGCGGGCGCTTCGGCGGTGCGGGCGTAGTAGCGGGCGAAGTCGATGGCTTCGGAAACTTCGGTGTCGGCCTCGTTGACGGCTTTTTTGCCATCCACGCGGAGGCAGGCGATGCTCTCGAAGCGTTGCGCGGACATGAGATCGGCGGCGCGATTGAGGATTCCGGCGCGTCCGGCCACTCCGAGGGCTTCCCAGGTTTTTTGCGCCTCGGTGGCGGTGCGGAGCATCGTTTCGAGGCCGGGCAGCGCGGGCAGTGTTTGGGGTTTCCAGGCGCGGAGGGCGGCGCTCAATGCTTCGCGAGTCGTGAGTTGAGTCCAATCCGAGTCAGGCTCGTTTTTGAAGACCGGACTCTGCGCCGGCTCGACCGCCGGTTGGAGTCGCCTGGACTCCGTGGAGACGGTATGACGGCCGGTCCAACCTTGGAAGAAGCGTTGCTTTTGCCGTTCCCACTCGGCGGAGCCGGGACGCATGGCGAACATGTCGCGGAGGAAGTTTTCCGGCGCGGTGTTTTCATCCAGGCGGCGGACGAGGTAAGCCATCGCGCTGAGAAAATCATCGCTGCGGACGGCGGGGGCATAGAGGAGCAAACTTCCCGCCGCATCGCGAACGGCACGGGCTTGATGATTCGCCATGCCTTCGAGCATCTCGATCTCGATCAGGTGCGCGACCTGGTTCGCCTCGCGCAAAGTCAGCGCGAGGGCGACATCGAAGAGATTGTGACTCGCAACGCCGAGGCGTACGGCGGCGGCATTGTCTGGATCGCAACCGTATTCGAGCAGGCGGCGGAAATGGGCGTCCGTCTCCGCCTTGGAGCCATACGGCGCGGGATGCCAGCCGTGCATCTCGGCCTCGACGGCCTCCATGGCGAGGTTCGCGCCTTTCACGAGGCGGATTTTGATCGGAGCACCGCCGGTGGCGACGCGTTGCCTGGCCCATTCGGTGAGTTCACGCTGAGCGGCGCAGGAGTCGGGAAGGTAGGCTTGCAGTACGATGCCGGCGGACAAACCACGAAACTCCGGCTCATCGAGCACGCCGCGAAACGCGGCCACGGTGAGGGCGAGGTCGCGATACTCCTCCATGTCGAGGTTTACAAACTTACCGTCCTTTGCCGCCGCACGATAGAGCGTGCGGAGACGGTTTTGAATCTCCGTCAGCGTCTCATCCCAGGCCACGAGGTTGATCTGGCTGAAGATGGCGGAGATCTTGACGGAGATGTAGTCCACCGCCGGATCAGCGAGATGAGCGAGCACCGCTTCAAGGCGGCGCTTCGCTTCCTCCTCGCCCAGCACGGCCTCACCGAGATGATTCAGATTGATGCGGAAGCCTTCCGTTTTGCGCTGCGAGAGGTAACGATGCAGCGGAGCGCTTTCACCGGGCAGGATGACCCGCGCGCTGTCCGCTCTCATGCGCGCGGCGACGGCTTTCATCACCCTTTTGGGCAAGATGCGGCTGCCAAAAGCGCCAAGCCGCATGAGCAGTCGATCCACGAGCGGCGGGTACTGCGGCACGCCAAATTTTTCGATCAAGCCGCGCCATCGCTTTGCCGAGACGGACGCATCATGACTGCGAAACACTTCATCCACCATCGCGAAAGTGAACGCCTTGCCGACAGGATCATTCATCATGCGGCCAAGGTTGGCCGCCTCCGCTTTTTCGGTGCCAGTCTGTTGAAGCAGCGCCGACTTTAACAAGCGCTCCGCGAGCCGGGCCGATTGCCGCGCCACCCTGGCATCCTCGTCAGGCTCAAGGGGGATGTTCGCAACGTGCATGGACAGCGGTTGGAGAATGGGAGTCGTCATGCAAACAAAAATGCAGAAGAATCATGGCCGCGTCGTGGCATTATTCGATTTGAGGCATGACGAAAAAATACAAAACCACAGTCATCCCACAGGCTATTCTCGTGACATTAGGCTCAGGGTGGGGCGGCGTCAGCCGCGCCGTAAGGCGGACGTGTCGTCCGCCTCGTCAAGCGGGCTTGCAGCCCGCTGCCCCCACGGATTTGGCTGCTCTGTTGAGATGGCGGCGGGCTGGGAAGCCCGCCGGACAGGGCGGACGACACGTCCGCCTTACTGCCTCCGCCCGCCTTGTTCCGCTTCTTCCCATGCGTGTACAAAAACAGAGGTTGCCCTGGTGTTTTGAATCGCAACGCGCATCATGCGCCAACCACCACCGCAACCGTCATGCCGTTGAAAACCGCCAAAGCTCGCATGAGAACCGAGCGCGACACCATCCTTGCCGGCGCGCCCGGCCTGGAAGCCGCCGAGTTTCTTTTCGACACCATTGGTGATGTCTTGTTCTGCGTGAAGGATCACGCCAGGCGTTATGTCGCGGCCAACGAGGCCTTCATCCGCCGCGCGGGTTTGATGCATCGCAATGAGCTGCTGGGCCGCACCGCGCGCGAGGTCTTTCCCGCGATCCTCGCCGCCGGTTACGAGCAGCAGGACGACGAGGTCTTCGCCAAAGGTGTCACCGTCCGCGACCGGCTGGAGATGATCACACAGGGCGGTGGCCGCGTGGGATGGTTCGTTTCACAAAAGATCGCGGTGAAATCTGTCGGCGGAGAGATCATCGCCCTTGCAGGCATCTCCCGTGATCTGCACAAGCCCGCGGTTAGCGGCGCGGAACTCGGTCCTCTGGCGGGCATTCTGGATGCGCTGCATCGCGACTGCGCCAAGCCGCTGCGCATCGAAAAGCTGGCCAAAGCATCCGGGCTTTCGTGGAGCCAATTCCAGCGCCGTGTCCGCAGCATCACCGGCCTCACGCCGCGTCAGCTTTTGACCAAATCCCGCATCGAGATGGCGGCGGAACTCTTGCGCGCCACGGATGAAGCCCTTTCCGCCATCGCCTTCGACTGCGGTTTCTACGACCAAGCCGCCTTCAGCCGCCAATTTCGCTCCGCCACCGGACTCACGCCCGGTGAGTATCGAAAATCTGTGAGAACCGGGTGACTAATCACGATCGAGGTTCTTGCCCGTGTCGGGCGCCCACCAGATCGCGACCAAGCCGAGGGCATAGATCGAGGCGCAGATCGTGCCGACCCGCGGGTAATCGCCGCCGAGCGCGGTGAACAAGTATCCGGCGGCAAGAACTCCGAAGGCGGTGGCAAAACGGCCCGAATTGTAGGCGAGGCCGCTTCCCGTGGCACGGACGCGGGTGGGAAACAACTCCGGCAGATAGAGCGCGAGCCAGCCGAAAAAAAGCGTCGCGACAAAACCCTGGGCGAAGACGACCGCGTGAAAACCGGGCCGCAGGGGCGCGGTCAACTGGAACATCATGACCGTGATCGTCACCGTGGCGAAACTGATGAGGCCGTAGCTGAACTTCCGCCCGAGCCGGCTTGCGAGCTGGGCTCCGGCGCAACTGCCGAGGGTGGCTCCGAGCGCCCACCAGCCCTGGGTCGCGGCCTTGTATCCGGTGTCGGCCGCTCCGGCGACCTTGTCGGCCCAGGGAATCATCCACTTGCTCGCCGACCACGCGCCGATCATCGGGATCGAACTCAGGACGATGCCCACGAGGGTGAAGCGAAAGAGACCCGGCTGAAACAATTCCCGCAGAGGCATGACCGGCCCTTTTGCCGCTCCGCGCGAGGCCAGCCACTTCGGCGACTCCGGCACCGCGACGAGGACGAGGACACCCAGCAGCGCGGGCGCGCCGGCCAACTGAAAAACCCAGCGCCACGACTCCGGCGTGACCGGCCAGAGGCGGGCGAGCTGCGAAAGCAGCAAAATGCCCGCGTTCAAACCCGCCATCATCACCCCGGAGACGAGCGGACGGGAGGCGCTGCTCCAGGATTCCGAGACCAGCGCAATGCCATTCGGCCACAGGCCGCCGACACCGAGACCGACGAGAAAGCGCAGCACAAGCATCTCCTCCTGCGACCGTGCAAAGGATCCGAGAGCGGCGAAGACAGAGTAGAAAAGGATGCAGATGCCCATCGCGCGAGTCCGTCCGATTCTGTCTCCGAGATTCCCGAGCGCGATGCCGCCGATGGCGGCGCCGAGCATCAGGGCGGCGGTGAAACGGGCGAACCACTCGCCGCCGAGTTCGGGAGTGAAGGCTTCGCCGAGCAGGCTCTTCGAGACGGAGAGCGAGGCCACCGGCATGAGGCCGAGTTCCACGCCGTCGAAGACAAGGGCGAGAAACGCGGTCACCAGGACGAGGATGCGGTTCGAGGTGTTCATGGCTTCAGAATCGCTTCGATGATGGCGCTGTTGTCCGCCTCTCCAAAGCCGAGCGCGACGGCTTTTTCGAGGAGGAGGCGGTGCGTGGCGCTGAGCGGCAACGGAATCGCGCTCGCGGCAAGGATGAGCCGCACGTCCTTGAGATGCTGAGAGAGTCTCGCCTGCGGTGTGAAATCCCGCGCGATCATCTTTTCCCCCTTGGCATCCATGATGCGCGAATAGGCCGCGCCGCGCCGCATTACATCGAGTGCCAGCGCCGGGTCGAGACCCACTTGCCGCGCGAAGGCGAGGCCTTCGGCAAGAGCGGCCCGGTTCAGGCCGAGGACGAGGTTCGTCACCAGTTTCATCCTGGCTCCGCTCCCGCAGGGTCCGACGTGAATGGCTTCGCGGGCGAAGGCCGCGAAGAGGCCGCGGCAAGCCTGGAAATCGGCGGCTGCACCGCCGGCCATCACGACCACTTCGCCATCCGCGAGCTGTGTGCTGTTGCCGGAGATAGTCGCATCGAGATAACGCACCCCTTGCACGGCCATTTCGGCTCCGAGGACCGCCATTGCCCCGGCATCTCCCGTGCTCGTGTCGATCACGATCTGCCCGGGCCGCAAAGCCGTTCCGCGCAGGACCTCGCCGCTCGCGGCCGCATCGGGAAGACAAAGAAAAACAACCCCGCAATCCGCGAACACCTCATCCGCGGCCGTGGCGTTGACGCAGCGCGCCGCGTCGATATCCCAGCCCCGCGCGGCTCCGATGCGTTTCATCAGGGCCGAACCCATCAATCCCATCCCAATGATGCCGATGGCGCAAGAGTCAGCGGGCTGGGAATTCATTTTGCAAGAGGTTCAAGATTCGGTCCGCCGTCGGAAGCCCTCTGCGAGAGCAGCCATGCGGTAACATCGGCGACATCCGCCGGCGCGAGCATCGCCCCCATCGGAGGCATCGGGGAGACGGGCAGCGTCTCGCGCTTCGTGATCGTGTCGGCGGCGATGTCAACGGTCTGTCCGCCGGCGAGTCCCAGTTTCACGGTGCGGCCGGTCGATAGCAGGATGCCGATGTGGCTCTTTCCTGCCGCTTCGACAAGATGAGCGGAAAAACCCTCGGTGATGACCGCGCCCGGATCGAGCATCGACTGGATGATGAACTTCGCCTCCATGCGGTCGCCGAGATTCGAGAGATCGGGACCGAAATTGATCCCCCGCTCCCCGACCCGGTGGCACGCGGCGCAGCCGCCCCCGAGAAAGAAGAGCGCCTCGCCGCGCACGGGGTTGGCCTCGGGCAGGGCCGCCAGCGCGGCATCGAGCGTCGTGATCGTGTCCCGGGGCTTGAGCGGCTTGGGCTGCACAATCACGAAATAGTTGGCGAAGCCCGTGGTCTCCGCCTCGGTACGGTTGCCTCCCAGCTCCACCCGCCCCGCCGGAAATTCCTTCGCCCAAAGGTGGAAGACCGCGTCTTCGGTGGTCACGCTTTCATCTGTGTCGGCAAACTCGCGCAGCCACTCGGGCCGCGTTTTCAGACGGGTGTCGTGCGCAACGATGACCATGGACTCGCAGGCGAGATCGAAGGCGAAAAATCTTTGCCCGAGGGAGCGGTCGTCGTCGTTGGCGGTGCGGATGAGGAAGGCCTCACGGAGCGCGTCCGGCGCCTTCCGGATTTGATAGGGACGGTCCGTGTGGCTGCGCTCTCCGGGCCGGAGGCGGCCGGTGGAATAGGCGCGGCCACTTTCCGCGGCGAGGTTCGTGGCGAGAGCGAAATCAGGAAGGATTGGCGCCTTCTTTTTCGGATCGGATTGAGTGCCGGCCCCGAGGCCCAGCAGGGCGGCACGGCGGACCGCTTCATCCGGATCGCGCGAAAGTTTGTGCAGAAGCACTGGCGGCGCGGCTCCGCGATCGATGAGCGCGAGCAGGGCGGACTCCCGCACCGGACCGCGTTTGTCCTCGATCATGGATGCCAGCGTTTCCACACCCGCGAGGTCGCGCAGCGCGCGCCAAACGGCGTAGCGGGTCACGCGATCCGTCTCCGCTGCCGCGACCGCGATGAGAGTGTCCACATGCTCCGCAAGGCCGGCCCGGTGCGCGGCTTGGACCGCCGCAAAGCGCACCCGTGGCTCGGGGTCGTGGAAGGCATCGAGAGGAATCATGGAGGATTTCCTCTCGCCGAGAATCCGCAACGCCTGGAGGCGGGCATTTCTCGACGCGCCTTTTCCGGCAGCTTTCCCGGCAAAAAAATCCTCCCGAAGACCCATGCGATGGAGCGCCCACAGAGTCCAGGTCTCCTGGGCCGTCGTGAGATTCGGGCGCTCCAGTGAGGCGGCGAGTTCCCCGCCCACGCCCGGGCCGCGGCGTACCAGCTCATCTTGCGCGTCGATCCGCCGCACCGGAAGGATGCTGTCGAACTCGGCCTGCAACTCCGTCACGCTCATCTCCGGGAGCGGCATCGTCGCGAGAGGCGGCATGGGGTTCGCGTCTTCCGGCATGACCCGGTAGATGCGGCCCTCGTTGATCATCCGGCCCTCTTCATCCCACTCCACCCCGTAGCCTCTTCCCCAGCCGAGGATGTAAAGCGCCCCGTCCGCGCCGAAGGCCATGTCCACGGGCCGGAAGAGCGAATGCGACCTTCTTGCGTCGATGAAGTCCTCCCACTTTCCGCCCTGCGGCTGCAGGAGCGCTCCGTCCCAGGATGGACGGTAAACGTGCGCGGACCTCAAGAGCCAGTCATTGATGATCCACACGCCGCGATGTGAGCCGGGCCAGGCGGGTGAATCCGCGAACACGACTCCCGTGCCGCTGCCCTTGAAGACCGGTCCGCTGACCGGCGCGGTTGGCGGATGCCCCTCGCCCGTCCAGTGCGGACTCCACGCGTGCGACCAGCCGAAGTCGGCGCTGAAAAAGGGCATGAACAAGCGGTCGCCCTCGTTCTGATCCTGGTCGGTTCCGAGCCAGTCGAATTCTGGGCTGAAGGCGAGGCCGTAGGGATTGCGCAAACCGCGGGAGACGATCTCCAGATTTGCCCCCATGTCATCGCAGCGCAGCACGCCGCCCATTTCGCCCCAATCGTCGCGCGGGTCGTGATAGGAGGCGCGGTAACTATTTCTTGTGAAAGTCTTCGGCTCGGGAAAGTCCTCCGCATCCGGCGGCCCCGGCACGCCCCAGAGTTCGCGGAAAGGCTTCGGGGCGAGCCGGCCGGGTTCATCTTTGAGCCGCTCCCGGAGCGCGAGGCCCTTGCTGTTGCCTTTGCTCATGTAGAGCTTCCCGTCAGGCGCCCAGATGAGGCCGTGCAGGCCGTGCTCGATATTGCCAAGGTCGGTGAATATCTTCACATACTCGTCCGCCACGTCATCGCCATCGAGATCACGCACCACCGTCAGATCGGGCGCGTTTGCCACCCATAGATCCCGGCCATGCCAGGCGAGCCCCTGCACGCAGTTGAAGCCGGTGGCGAAGGGGATCGCGCGGTCGGCCAGGCCATCGCCGTCCGTGTCCTCCACGATCACGATGCTGTCCGTCGGCGTATCCGGCTTCGGGTTCCGATACTGTGGCCCCATGCTGGCAAACATGCGTCCACGCGCATCGAAGGCGATGGAGCATGGATTCTGCGCCAATGGCTCGCGCGCAAACATCGTGACTTCGAAGCCCTCCGGCACGGCGGGCAGCGTGTCGAGATCCACCTCGCCCGGCGAGGTGGGCACAGCGTGGGCTTGGGCGCAGATGGCCACGATGACGAGATAGCGTGAGATCATGAGTCTTTGAACTCTCAACACTCAACTCTCGACTCTCAACTTCCTTTTTCGGTTAATGTCGTTGACGGGCGCAACTTCAAAGCCCGATGCCGCTTTGCTCTCGAATCCAGTCCGAGACGAGTTTCAGCGCGGCGGGATGGAAGGTTTCCTCGATCTGGCCGTACTCCGCCACGGCACCCGTCGCGCAGGTTTGAAAGAGATGGTTGAGACCGGGAAGCTCGACAGTCTTCACCCGGGTATTGCCGCCGCCGGCCAGCGCCTCGCGAATGGCCGCCAAATTTTCCTTCGCGGCCACTTGAATGTCCTTCTCACCGTTGACCGCCAGCACGGGGCACTTTACCCGGCGCAAAGCCGGTCGCGGATCGTAGTTCAGCAGTTGCTTGAACCACGGATTCAGCACGACTTGAAGTTGCGACTCCATCATCGCCTCACTCAGGCCGAGCGCGTTTCGTTGCTCCTCTGTCAACTCCGCCAGTTGCCGATGGAGCAGCTCGCGCAGCTTTTTCTCCAAGGCCGGCGCGTCCGATTCTTCCCGCAAGAGCCGGAAGCTCTCGCGTTGCGCGGCGTCGCTTTTCGCCATCATCTCCTCATTGGCGCCCATCACGCGCATGATGTCCCGGCCCTGGCGCGCGAGCAGTTCATCCATCGGCACGCCCACGCCGGCCAGCAACACGATGAATGCGATGTCGCTCGGCTTTTGCGCCGCCGCCAAAGGCGCGACAATGCCGCCTTCGCTGTGACCGGCCAGACCGATGCGTTCCGGGTCGATCTCCTTTCGCGTCTTCAGCCAATCGACCGCCGCGAGCGCGTCCTCGACGAAGTCATCATGCGTGGCTTCGGCGAATTTCCCCGTGGACCGGCCGACACCGCGATCATCATAGCGCAATACCGCGATCCCTTGCCGCGTGAGATGGTCCGCCAGCACGAGAAACGGACGGTGACCCATGATTGCCTCGTCGCGATCCTGCGGTCCCGACCCGCTGATCAGTACAACGGCGGGATGCGGTCCGGGGCCGCTCGGCCATGTCAGCGTCCCGGCCAGCGTGACGTTGGCGGCCGCGTTCTCGAACTTCACTTCCTCCTCCTCGTAGGGATAGGGCTTCTTGGGATCTTGTGGCCGGGCGAAGTCGGGCGCCTTCTCGAGCCGCTTGAACACGAGCGGCATCGCGCCGCCTCCCTGCCTCCACTCTCCGGCGATCTCCGAGCCGTCGTCGCTGAGTTTGCCGTCGAATGTGCCACCCACACTTTGGGCTTCGAGACGTACAGTGCCCTCCTTTTCCACAAGGGCCGTCAGCGGGACGCTGACACCGCCTTGATCCACGATGATGATCACGCCACCCGGCTCGCCCGCCGGCGAGTTCGTGATTTCAAGCACGAGCCGCAGTTCGATAACCGGAGACGGCTTGAGCGAACCCTGCCAGTGTCCGGCAAGTCCTTTGCCTGGTACTCTTTTGGCTGGAGTTTCGCCGGTCGCGCCTGCGGGCTTCGCCTTGCGATCGAGTTGGAAAGGGAACGTCTGGCCGCCTTGCGAGAAGTCGCCCCGGATCGTCTTCGCGTCGCCCGCGAGCTTGCCGGCAAACTTCGGCTCGCCGGGAATGCCCGGCATGGCGAACGAAACGTTGGCGCCCTTGACTGTGACATCGCCCAATTTGAAGCCACGCAAGCCTTGCGGTGGAATGTCGATGGCGCCCGTCCATACGCCGGCGGAAGGCTCAATCTCGACACGAATGGCGAGTTCGACGTTTGGCAGCCGGATCACGCCTTCCCAATAACCGGCCGGCGAGGCGGTCTGTTGGGCGTGAGTCGCAGGCGGGAAACCAAGTGCGGTGAGCAGGATGAGCAGAACGAGCGGTGGTTGGAGTCGTTTCATGGAGCGCATGGTAGGGATTGAAGAGGGTTTGGAAATGAATTTTTCATCTTCAAAGATAAATAAAAATGAATTTTGAATCAATAAAATAAAATGTTAAATCACTAAAATAGCCAAAATGCCGACCCCGACGACGGGCTGGGACAGCCGCCCGGCTTCTGGTGGGAGGGGCGGACGAGGGAGATTGGGGGATGGGGGATTTCGACTTCGAACTCGAACTCGATTTACAGCCATCCCACAGAACATGAAATGAGCGTCTTGGAGCTTGAATTCACGAGGAGAAAACGATGTTTTATAGCGCGGAGGGCGATTGCAGGTATAGGGGGCGAATCGGAACAAGGCAGGCGGAGGCGGGTAAGGCGGACGTGTCGTCCGCCCTGTCTGGCGGGCTTCCCAGCCCGTCGCCTCAACGGACACGAACGGCAGTGACCCTTGAGCGAAGTCAAATCAGCGGGGGTCAGCGGGCTGCAAGCCCGCTTGACGAGGCGGACGACACGTCCGCCTTACGGCAGCGGCTGGAGCCGCCTCGCCCGACCCTAATGTCACGGGCAAATCTGTGGGATGGCTGTGATCTCGATTCTGTCGGAGAAGGGGGCCAAGACGGGACACACATCTGCTTTGAGATTACTCCAGTTTCATCGCCTCCAACGGGATCACCGCCAGTTCCGCGCTGTTGTTGTTCCAGAGTTCGCGGCCCTCGCCGACGCGGCCGACTTTGCCGCCGTTGTTGGAGTAACCGATGTAAAGATGGCCGTCGTGTTCGATGGCGTGGGGGTAGGAGAGGGAGCCGTTGGGGTGGGATTCGCCGGCGCCTTCCGGGAAAAGGGCGTGGCGGATGGTGAAGACTTTGTTGAATATTGTTTCGCCGGGCTTGGACACGGCGATGGTCAGGGGCGCGCGCCTGCCGCCGCTGTCAGCGGTGGTGGTGCAGACGAGGTAATTTTGTCCGGTGCTCAAGGCGCCGGCGATGGGTTTGCTGGTGGCCATCGGCAGGTTGGAGGGCTGCATGGTGGTCCAGGTGCGGCCATAGTCTTCGCTGGTGGCGACCAGGGCGCGGGGTTCGCCGCCGTAGCGGGAGATGTTCACGATCTGGTTGCCGTCTGCGATGACGGTGGACTCGCCCCACATCTTAATGCCCGAAGGGGCGGGGATGGAGACGGTGTCCCATTGGGTGAGGTCGCCGCCGCGGCTGATGGCGACGGCGGCGGGATTTCCCGCGCCGACTTTGAGTCCGGCCATGATCCAGTTGCCGTCGTCCATTTTGACCGGCTCCTGCATCGGCCAGAAACCGTCCTCGATCACGCTGCCTTTGGGCTGCCATTCGCTGGTCGTCTCATCCAGCACGTAGGCGCGCGCGTGGACATCCTTCATGGTGCCGCGATAGGCGCCCATGAAAGCCCAGAGCGTTCCGTTGTGGGACAAGAAGCTGCCGTGGCTGACGCCTACGCCGGGCTCGCCGGAGTCGATGGTCTTTACCTCGCCCCAGGTTTTGCCGTTGTCGTCGCTGACGCAATAACGCGCTTCTTCGGTGTCGGTGTTTTCGCCGCCTTGGTTGTGGCCGAAGCTGGCGTAGAGTTTGCCTTGGTGGAAACACAGGGCGACGCCGTGCAGGAAGCGGTAGCCGTCTTTTTGGAATTCGTAGGGTTTGATGACGGAGAAACGCGCGCCTGCGAGCACGGGCAGATCGGCGGCTTTGGGCAGCGGTTGGGATTCGTCCCACAGCGCGGGGATTTCCGGCAGGCGGGCGCTGATGTGGACGGCGCGGTGGCGGTTGTCGTCGAAGGCGAAGTGCAGCCAGCGGCGGTCGGCGCTAACGAATCCGTCGGGATAGTTGAGGCGGCCTTGCTCGCCATCGCTGCTTTGCGGCACGAGCACGCGCTGATAGGGCCAGGTTTTCATGCCGTCGAAACTGATCCACAGCGCCAGCGGACTTCGGTGTCTCGAATTCGGATTGTGCAGCAACGCCACGGTATCGCCACCAAGCGGATAGAGAGTGGCTTTTGATCCGGGATTGGGGATGCCTGTTTTCACCGCAGACTCCGGCCAGGTGCGTCCGCCGTCGTTCGATTCCGCATAATACAACACGCCGCCGAGGCGATCCGCGCGAATGATCATGGCGATGCGGCCATCAAGCAGTTCGACGATGTTGTTCTCCGCCCAGCCGTGATAAGCATCGTCGGAGCTGAGGCGGATGTTGCCATGCTCGCTCCAGGTTTTGCCGCCGTCGCTGCTGATGAGCACGCCGTTGCGCGGGTTGGTGGTGGCGGGCGCCCAGCGCGGGGATTTGACGCCGGGTTCCGGCGGAGGATCGATGGCGTCGGGATCGGGGGCGTGGAGGTAATGCTGGAAGGGCAGCAGGATGCGGCCATCGCGCGTGACGATGTGGTTGCGGATGAAGGTGCGGTCGCGCAGGCGGCCCGGCGCGGGGACGGGTTTGCCCCAGGTTTTGCAGGAGTCCGCGCTCACCGTCATCCAGGTCTTCCAACCGCGAAACTTGCCGTTGTGGGTGGCGAAGAACAGCGTGCATTTCCCGTCATGCACCATGAGTTCGCTGGGCACCATCGCGGCGGTGTCGCCCGCGCGGGGAAAGCCGAAATCGAGCGGTTGCATCGGCTCCCAGGTTTTTCCCTCGTCATGGCTGCGGGTGAGGAACACTTGGTTGCGCGGGTCCGGCTCCTTGTCGCCGCCGCCGAGCATGATCATGACCCAGGAGCCGTCCGGCATGGCGCGCAGCGTGGTGTCGCAGGCGAGTTTGTCCGGGCTTTTGCCGTCGAAAACGAGGCTGGTGCGATCTTCCTTGGCGTGTTCCTTGGCTTGCGCGTCCCAAAAAGGATTGCTTGCCACGGGCGGCACGTCCGGGCCGCGCTTCGGCACCGGCAGGGTGGCGGTCACTGGTTGATGCAGCGCCGCCATTTCTTCGGCGGACAACGCCTTGTCAAAAAAACGCGCCTCATCCAGCGCGCCGAAAAAGGTTTGCCGCAACGCGCCCGCATCGTTGATGCCGCCGAAGGTGAGCGGCGCCTGGGTTTGCGGCACGGGTTCCTTGAGCGGCAGTTTGCCGGACAACGCGCCGTTCACCCACAACTCCGCCTCGCCGGGGCGCATCACCACACCGATCTGATGCCAACGCCCGGCTTGCGGCGGCGCCGGATGCTCCACCGTCTTCCAGCCGTTTTGCCAAACGTAAAGCCGGAAGCGCCCGCCCTCCATCTTGGAGCCGCTGCTTTTATCCAGCATCAGGCCCCATTGCCGTTCGTTGCTCGAGTAGCGGTTTTTCGCGGCGAGGATTTGCTGACCGTTGCCGGGATCGAAGGCATTGGCCCAAAATACGAGCGAGAATCCAGATGAGCCGTGACCGTGGGCGGCGGAATCTTTGATCTCGATCAGCGAGTCTCCATCCAGCGAGAGCGCCTTGCCATGCACGCCCGTCACCCCATCGGCTTTGCCGCGCAGCGTGAAAGCCGGGTCCGCGGCGTCATCGAACGGCCAATGGACGGTCTCCCCGGCGTGCGCGGCGAGGCTTGCGGCAAGGATGAAAAAGAGCGCGGGTTTCATGGTCGGAGTGGGGTGATACGGCCGGAATGCGAGACACTCTTCATTCCGCCTCATTTCCCCACCGGTAAGCCGCCGCCGCTTCAACGGCAATGCTTATGGAAAGGGCATGTCACGATTGACGGGATCGGCGCAGCGCCATGATCGATTTCGCATAATCCTAAAAACGGAAATGGCAACCACAGAGGGCACGGAGGAACACAGAGAAAGAGAGAACCACGGATGGAAGGTAAATGGTCCAGGTTTCGCCATTCATCCTGAAAAGGAAGTTGAGCGTTGAGAGTTAAAAATCAGCGGCTTGCGCCGAAAACCCCATTCACCCGAAGGATGAGCTCTCCTAGCGACACAAGTCGTTCATTTCCAGTCTCTCAACTCCGTTTTTAGGCTCAACCCTCAAGAAGCCCGCGCAACTGCGCCGCCGTCACCGCCGCGAATTCCCGGTGCAAGCGATCGGCCGTCTCCGGCGGGAGCGGGCCGTCGTGGGCGACGCAGCGCGCCGCGAACTCGAAAGGCGTGTCCTCCGTGATCCGCACCGGCGCGGTTTGCGCTCCGGAGACGATCATGAGGCCGAACTCCCGCGCATACCATTCGTTTTTCGCGTTGGCGGGATGGCTCATCAGCGCGATGCCCGCGGTGGCGCCGGCGAGGCGGCCGGTGCAGTCGATCCAACGCGGGATGCGCCGCTCCCCGACCGTCTCGCGGAAGTGTCCGGCCGGATTCTCGCGGCCTTCCGAATCCCGCATCGTGCCGCCGTCGTCAACGTCGATGAAGTCGTGGACGCGGACCCCGATGTAGCCGTGGTCGTTCTCCGGGATGAGGGTGGCGGGCCGTCCGGCGGGCCGCAGTTGGGAGAAGACGTCCACGACGGTGGCGGAGGCGGTGGCGAAGAGGCGATAGAAGCGTTCCTCCTGCAGGAGGGGGTCGCCGTGGGCGCGGCCCATCTCCCGCGTCTGCCAGACCAGCTCCAATCGAATCACCACCTGCTCGGAGGCGTGCCAGTCCGCCTTGATGATGCGCTGCAGACCGGAGGGGCCGAGCTGGAGCAGGTTGTTTTTCGTGTCGGGCGGCCGGTGGGGATCAGCCCGGCCCTGGTCGGGGAAGGGCAGGTGCCGGTAAAAATCGACGATGCGGTCATCCCCATCGACTTGGACTTTGCCGTGGCCGCACATGATCGACTGATGATGGATGAAACAGTATTCGTGCGAACCCGTAACCGGCACGCCCGCCGGGGTGCAGACCTGGTGCAACTCCGGTTTCAGCCGGAAGTGCGTCGGGTAGTCGGTGGGGAAGATCAGCGATGCGACCGGCAGGCCGCTGCGGGTGATCTTGAGCCGCCGCGTTTGATCCCGCCAAGGCCGCTGGTCGAGGACGGTGAACGGGACGGAGGCCGGCGCCGCCTGGGCCGCCGCGCCGACCGGGAGCAGGCGCCCGGCGGCCACACCCGAGGCCGCCGTGAGGGCGCAACCGAGGAGCCGGCGGCGTCCAGGATGGGAAGGGATGTCGCTCATGGCTGGTGTTTCGATCAGAGTTCCGCCGGTTTCGACCACGGGGCCGGCGGGCTGGCATCGCGCTTCACCTCCGTCTCCCACTCTCGGAAGGAGGCTTCGAGGCGCGAGACGATTTCGGATTTGGCGTCGGCGAGATCCGTCGATTCGCCCGGATCGGCGGCGAGGTCGTAGAGTTCCCAGGGCCGGTTCGGAGCCTGTCGCACGATCTTCCAGATTCCCTCCCGCAGCGCGGCGGACTTGCCGTAGGTGAAGACGAGGCGGCGGGGCGGCGGAGGAGGGGCTTCGCCTCGAAGCGCCGGCAGCGGATTCCTGCCGTCGAGAACGCGGTCCGGGGGCGGCTCGATCCCGGCGGCGGCGAGGAAGAGCGGGAGCAGGTCGAGCTGGCTCAGCGACGCCCCGCATTCGCTTCCCGCCTCGATCCGTCCGGGCCAGCGGATGATCGCGGGCACGCGCACCCCACCCTCGTAAACCGAGGGGGCGCCGTCGCGAAAGGGCGCGTTCGAGGCGACGCCGAGGCCGCGGCCGGGCCGCAGGATCGCCCCCATGTCGGAGAGGAAGACGACGAGGGTGCGCTCGCGCAGGCCCGCTTCGTCGAGGGTGTCGAGAATCCGTCCGACGGCGTCGTCCATGGCGGTGACGAGGGCGAGGTAGCGGTGCCGCTCGGTGGCGCCGGCGGCGGAGCGTCCGTAGCGTTCGAGGTAGGCGCCGGGCACATGCCACTCGGGTTTCTCGCCGGAGCCGGGTTCCGTGTTCGCCTCGCTGACGTAGTGCGGCGCGTTGAAGGGGAGGTAGAGGAAGAAGGGGCCGTTCCGCTTCCGGCGGATGAAGTCGCAGGCGGCCTCGGCGAAGAGTTCGGTGCTGTAGCCCTCGACCCGGTGCGGCTCCGTGCCCCGGAAGAGGTCGTATTCGCCGTGGTAGGTGTGTTTGAAATAGTGGATGTTGCCCGAGCGGCAGCCGAAGAACTCGTCGAAGCCGCGGTCGGTGGGACGGCTGCCTTCGGCGAAGCCGATGTTCCACTTCCCGACGCAGGCGGTGGCGTAGCCCGCGGCCTTGAGGTATTGCGGCAGGATGCGCTCGCGCTGGGGCAGGCCGATGCCGTGCCAGTTCTCGGAGACGACGAGCTGGCGCGCCAGCCCGTTGCGGGCCGGGTAGCGCCCGGTCAGGATCGCGCCGCGCGAGGGCGTGCAGCCGGGCGAGGCGACGGAGAAATCGGTGCATCGCACGCCCTCGGCCGCGAGCCGGTCGATCCTGGGTGAAAGGATATCGCGGTTGCCGTAGCAGGCCAGGTCGCCGTAGCCGAGGTTGTCGGCGTAGAGGAGGACGAGGTTCGGTTTCTCCGCCGCGCCGCTCCCGGCTGCCGCGGCCCCGGCGAGCCAGAGTCCGGCCAGGATATTCGCCAGCGGGTTTGCTCGCCTGCTTCGTGCCCCCGTTTTCATCGGAGCCAAGAATCCACAAAATCCGCCGCAGCGTCAATCTTTTTGGGTCTGGATGGGCTTCCGCCGGGCCTCGCCGGCGTGCAAGGCGCGGAGGCTCCGCAGGGAATCGCGCACCGCGTCCGCGGCAGAGAAGCGTACTTTTCGCTTTCAGGGGTTCAATCCCTCTTCGAGCGCCTCCAGGCGCCGTTTGAGACGGGTCGCCTCCTCGTAGTCTTCGCGTTTGATCGCTTCAGCGAGCGTCAACCGCAGCCGTTCGCTTTCGGACATGGCATCCAGGATGTTGGCGCGGTCTTGCCCGGCGTTGCGCAGGAAAGCTTCAACCGCCTTCAATGCCTTGTGAGGTGTCAGAGCGATCGCTGCGATCGCCGGCGGAATCTCAGCGACCGAGTCTCCGGCGCTGGCGATCAAATCTTCGTAGGACTTCTTCAGTTCGGTCAATTCCTCGATCATGCGGTCCGCGTCCTCCAGCCGGGTCAGTTCGGGAGAAGCGGCCACTTGGCAGACAATGCAGACGAGACTCTCCTTGCCGTCCGAAAGATTGATGAAGTGGAACAGGCTGTCGGACTCTCGTTCGCATTTTGTGCATTTCATCGGCCAAAATTCGTGACTCATTTGGGAAATGCAATGGCGTTTCCGCGAGTGCTGGCAGGCGGCGCCTGGAATTTTGAATTCGACGCCCCAGCTTCGGCGGCCTCCACGCAACCCCGTCAGCCCGCCGGGTCAACAGCGCCCGCCGCTTCGACCGCTTGTCACCGCTCCTCCCCGCCCTTGCAGTCGGTGAATTGATCGCGGGCGGACGCCCATTTCAGGATCGCATCCAGTACCGGGCAGAGCGACTGGCCCCACGGAGTCAACGAATATTCGACCTTCGGTGGAACGACAGGATAGACGGTGCGGTGGACAATGCCGTCTTTCTCAAGCTGGCGGAGTTGTTGGGCCAGCATTTTCTGGGTGACCGCCGGTATCGCCCGTTCCAGGTCGGAAAACCGCATCACCTGGCCGCCGAAGAGTTGAAAAAGGATCAAAAACTTCCATCGGCCCTCCAGCATTCGGAGCGCCTCTTCCACGCCTTCGGCGGCGGTGATGCGAGTCCATTGCGTCGATTTCTTCACGGGTAAGTTACTTACTTTTTTGTGGGTTCTTTCCATTTAGTAAGTCGGTAGTTCATTATGGCGCAGTCTGGATCAGATTGCCAAACACAGTTCTCCAAAATCATGAAAAATCCACAACCTCAAGTGCTTTCCGACTACTTCGCGGCTGCCAATGACGGCCGCATTCATGACGCCGCAGCCTGTTTCGCTGCGGATGCTTTGGTTCACGATGAAAATCATGACCATGTGGGGTTCGACGCGATCCAAGCCTGGATTGAAGACACGACGCGCAAGTATCAACCCAAGGCTGAGGTGGACCGCATCGAGGCCGTCGATGATGCCTTTATCGCCGCCGCCACCGTATCGGGGACGTTTCCCGGCAGCCCGGTTCAACTCGAATACACCTTCACCGTGCGCGATGGCAAGATCGCCCGCCTGTCCATTCAATGAAAGCGCCGGCATTCACCATCGATCCCGCTGAGTTCGCGGGGAAACGCGTGCTCTGCGGAATCCCTTGAACCTTCTTTCTTCATCCCACAACTCATGATCCAACAATCTATGTCACTTTCTTTTGTCATCCGTCTCTTGGCGCTTGCTTCGGCGCTTGCCTTTTTCTCTGGCTGCACGCTATCTCATCGAACCGGCAAGGCAGGAGGTGATCTGCATCAGGTCGGCCTCGTTTGGCTCAAGAATGCCGGCAGCAAGGATGACCAGCGAAAGGTTATCGAAGCAGTTCATGCCTTTGGCAGAGGCATTCCTGAGGTGAAGCGTGCGTTTGTGGGGCGCTCAGATGGAATCGGCGGCCCTTACTCCGAAACGGGTTATGACATCTGCTTCATTCTCAGCTTCGAAGATGAAGCGGCACGCCAGCGCTACAATGTACATCCCATACATGAAAAAGCAGCTCATGAAGTCTTTCTGCCCTTGTCAAGGAGGCTGCTGTTTTATCGTTTTGTTGGCGAATAGAGAAGATGCTGATGATGTCGTCCTTGTGGTGGACGGTGTATTCGATGCCGTCATGGATGGCGAGGCCGGTGGCCATGCCGCCGTTCTGCATGCCCACCTCGACGGCGTTCGCCAATGCGGTGAGGGTGATGAAGGCGAGAGCAAGATGTGTTTTCATGACAAGTGGAGGAAACAGATGGGCCTGATGGGAGAATGTGGTTTGGTTCGACATCGCTACCGGATTTCCCATTCCAAGGCCTGGCCTGCGATCAAGGTCTGCTCATCGGCCAGCCGCACCAGCAGCTTGCCGTCCTTGTTGATGAGCGATGCGGCCAATGATTTGCTGCCGAGCGTCACCTTGACCGATTCCCTGCCAGCACCTTTCAATGGCGCGAGCGACAGGCTCTTGAGCCGCAGGGTGCCAGACTTCAGTTCGATCTTCGCCTTCTGGCTTCCATTTTCCAGCTTCTGGCTGAAAGCACCCCAGCCTTCGGCGACGGTGAATGCAGCCTTGAAGTTCTCCGGCGTCAGCCGTGGCGCGAAGGCGATGTGCCCCTGCGCCCCGTGATATTCAAAACCGCAGGCGGCGAGGAACACGCCGTAGCTGGCCATCGAACGCGCGTAATGGTCGCCGCATTCGATTTCGTTCCATGGGTTGCGCCGCGATGGATGATAACGATCATGCACCGCGCGGGTGATGGCGAGACCCTCCTGCACCATGCCTTCCCAGATCATGTGGCTGGCGACCTGATACTCGAAGCCGTTCATGCATTCGTTGAAGTAGCTGACCGGTCCCCACTCCGATTTTTTGCCGGCGGCCTGCAGATAGCTCCAGTCGAGTCGCGGGAAGGTGCACATCAGCAGGCCCGCCTCGCCCGCCATGGCAAACCAACGTCCGGGTTTGTTCGCCTCGCGCCAGGGGCCGACATCGGGTGAGAAATTGTAACGCCAGAGTGCCTTCAACGCTGCAAGGGTTTCCGTCTCCGGCAAGACGCGGCCCAGCCCTGCCTGCCACGCCCAGCTCTGGCCGAGCACCTGGTCAATCTCGCAACCGCTGCCGGGGTTGATCTCGTCAGCGTGCTGCGGGTCCGGCTTGCTGATGAAGTATTCTCCATTGAACAGTTCGAGAAAGTTGGCGCGGCCCTGCTCCCAAATCCTGCCGCACTGCTGCGCGAACGCGTCGTCGCCTGCCTCGCGTGCCATCTCCTGCCCGGCGCGCAACGCAGCAAGGTAGAGGCTGCTGAGCCACGGGACGGGTCCGTGCCAGATCATGTCGAGCCCGTTGCGCTGCGCGCCTTCCAGGATGCCGCTGGCGCCAGTGTCCTCCGACAGGAGAAATTCCAGCGCCTTCCTGATCTTCGGCCAGTTCCGTTTCAGGAACGCCTCGCTGGGCGACATCCGGTGCTCGCGATACGAACGCAGAATGACACCCGCCTGCCCGTCAATCGCGATGCCGATGTGTTCGCCGCGGTAATTGACGAGACCGGTTTCCGGGTGGAACGCGAGGCCGAAGTCGGTCCGCTCGCGCAGGTCGCGCTCCAGTTGCGGGAAGAGCCGGGCGACGGCTTGCGCGTAGTGCCAGACGTGTGTGCAGGTGCCCTGGCAGCAGCCGACGCCTTCCCAGCCGTAGAACCGCCCATCGGCGAACCAGTGGCACGTCGAGCTGGCAAGGATGGACGTGTTGAGCATCGTCCGGTTGAGCAACCAGAATGGCAGCGTCGAGTCATACCAGGTGGCGTGCCAGAGCCGCGTCTGGCCGGCGAGCGCGTCGAAGTTTTGCGCGAGGTGTTCAACAACGGCGGCGGCGTTGGCGAAACGCGTCGCGTAGCGCCGGCCTGCGGAGGTTTTGACGGGACGGAGCTTCTGATTGGGAAAATGCCACGCGATGACGAACGTGACCGTCGCCGACTGGCCCGGCTCAAGCGAGACCTTGCGCTTGAGCGCGCCCACAAGCTTCTGCCCGAACGGCCTGGCCGCTTCCGTGTCTCCCGCCGATGCACCGGGGAAAATTTCCTCCGCCAGATTTCCGGCGGGCAATGCGACGATGGCCGCCGCTTCACCGAGACACGCCAGCGCCATCGTGCCGAAGTCGGCGCGTTTTTTCAGCGGACCGGCCTGTGTCGCATCGTCGGTGAAGACGATTTGATCCACGCCGATGTTTGCCCACGAGTCCTGCTGATCATCCACGATTTCAAGGCGCGCGATCTTGCCTGCGAACTCGCGCACGTCGAACGACTCCCGCGTCATGAGGTTGCTGTTCCTGCCGGTCATGGTACGGACGATCTTGCCGTCCACGACGAGATTTAAGCACGTCGTCACGGTGTGATTGCCGCCGCCGATGTAAAACAGGATGAAGCGCCGCTCGATCTTGAAGTCGCGGCTGGTGAGCCTGCCGGTGGCGCGCTCGCGTTCGACGGGATTGTTGCCGGGGGCGCTGCCGTGGCTGTTGGCCACGCGCTGGCCCGCTCCGCCGACTTCGCCCTGATAAGGCGGCAGCTTTTTCTTCTCGACCGGCCCGGAGCCGAAGGCCGTGCCGGTCACCATCCAGCCTTCGTAAGCCGGCTTTTCAAAATCCTCGAACACGATGTCATTCCCATGTGGCGCCGCCACGGCGGACGATTCGATGAACGTCGCCTGCTCTCCGCGTTGCAGCCGGTTGCGGCGCGAACCATCGCCCGGCGCCGCGCTGTTCAGACAGACCGCGTTCTCCAGCCAGCCGGCCAGTTCCGCCTCGACCTTTTCGTTACCGGTGTTCTCGATCGTGAACTGCATCACCGTCGCCGGCAGCGCGGAATCGTCCGCGTTGAGTGGAATGAACGGCGAGAACGCCTCCAGCGAAACCGTCACCGGCACGGTGGCGTCGCGATACTCGATGAAGGCGATGGGATACTCGCCAGTGAAGCTGATCCCGGCAAAGCCAGTGCGGTCGAGCGTGCGCACCTGGGTCCCGTCACCCGTCGTAATCTTCAACGTAAAACCTTGTTCCAGCGGCGATCGGGCCTCCATCGGCTTCGCGTAGTGATCGTGGCGGGTTTCGATGTGTTGGTTGAAAATGTCCCAATGCCACAGCTTGCCATCACCGCCGAGGTAGAGTTGGCCGGCGCAAATGCCGCCGACGGGCATGCCGATCTTTTCCAGATCCGCGCCGCGCCAGACCTCTCGCGAACCACGCTCAAACAACGACTTTACCCACGCCGGATCGAGCCTTTTGTCCGCGGGCACGAGTTTCTCAAAGTCCGCCACCTCGAACGGCCCGGCCATCACCGGCCACCTCACCGCCAGCGCCGACGCCGCGGAGAGGCCGATGACCTTGAGCGTTTCACGCCGGCTCAGCCCGCCGCAACAACCGGGTGATGAACAGTTGGATGGAGCCGTCATGGTGCGTTGCGTTGGGTGAGAGCGAGATGCTTTTTCATGATGAGCCGGTGGGATGCGACGTGAGGGGGGCATGATTTGAGGAAGGTAATTCACCGGGCGTCGTCGGCGTGCAGGGCATGGAGACTACGCAGCGAATCACGCACGGTGTTCAAATCGCCGACGATGACGAACATTCGATACTCATGCTCGCCTGACGCGATGCCGTTTTCGTCCGTGACGCGGAAGACGCAATTCCACTTTACGACTCCTTCGGCACGAAAGCGGAAGCGTCCATAGGTCGGGCCGGTGGTCTGCGCTGCGGGCTGTGGTGGCGCATAGATGCCCATCGCGTGCGTGCCGCCCGGCACGGAGAAGACGACGGGCAGCGGGCCTTCGCCCGGTCCGTCGGACAGCGGTTCCAGTTCGCCCGTCTTGGGATTGAACTGGCGGAACTCCTCGAACTCCGGCGGCATGTAACCGGTCAGCGCTTCGAAGGTCGCGCGGGTATGCTTCTCGCCAACCGGCAAGCTGTAGGTGACTTCATAGGAGATGACGTGCGGCAGATCCTGCCAGCCGATTCGCTCGCGCTTGGTGAGCAGGTGATCGGACAGGATCGTGGGGTTCTTCGCCGGATTCGGCCCGGATTTTTCGCCGGAGGCGAGCCAGAAGGCCATTTGTGAAACAGTTTGCAGGGCATTGTCTTCCGTTCTCAGAAACAGCAAGCGGCTGGATGATTTTTCTCCGGTAAAATCGCGCCGCGAACCCGCTTCCGTTGGATTGAATGTTTCGTTCGCAATGGGAGAGGAAAAATCAAGATTAGAGGCGGACTGCAATTGTCTGCCGTGGTCGAACGAATCGATGAACTCGCGGCCGTTCCAGACCAGTGAGTGAATGGCGCCGGCGAGTCGCGAAGTCGTGGTGATGACGATTTCGGAAGACCCCGCGGCAGCGCGAATCCGGGCATTGCCATACGGCACTTGGGCTTTCGGGGCGGCCAGTGTTACGAGGTTGACCAGAATGATCAGTAAAAGACAGCGAGAAAGGGTCATGACTCAACATGATTCTCCGGGCTGACAACACCAGGAGAAGATGAGCGGTGTCCCCACCATGATGCAAGCAGCGAGGTGGAGACGGCGCTGAAGGGGCCGAACACCGCCGCGCCCAAGGCGGCGAGCGGGTCTTTGAGCACGTTGAATGCGAGGCCGGTGGCCATGCCGCCGTTTTGCATGCCCACTTCGATGGCGACGGTGCGCGAGTCGATCTTGTCCAAGCCGAGGAGGCGCGCAGCAAGATAGCCGAGGCTGAGGCCGCTGAGGTTCATGCACATCGACGCGCCGACGATCGCCAAGCCGATGCGTATCAAGTCATCACGCGACAAGGCGATGGTGATGCCGACAATGAAACAGATGGCCGCCATCGCCACGACAGGCAGCAGCCGGGTAAGCCAGCCCGCAAGGGTTGGCAGGTACCGATGAAACAAAATGCCCAGCACGAGAGGTCCGATGACCATTTCCAAAATGGAAACAACCATGCCGGCGACATCGATGGGCACATAGGTCCCCGCGAGCAGCTTCATCACCAGCGGCGTGACCAGCGGGGCGATCAATGTGGAGCAGGCCGTCATCGACACAGACAGCGGCACGTTGGCTTTGGCCAAGTAAGTGACCACGTTCGAGGCGGTGCCGCCGGGCACAGAGCCGATGAGGATGAGTCCCGCCGCCGCGCCGCCCGTCAGTCCAAACAAGTGGACGCAGAGCAGGCTGACCAGCGGCAGGATGCTGAATTGCAGAACCATGCCGATGCCGATGGCACGCGGCATTTTCAGCACGCGGCGAAAGTCCTCGAAGGTCAGCGTCATGCCCATGCCGAAGAGCACCAGTTGCACGAGCGGTGCGATGGTTCGCTTCAATTCAAAGCCGTGCCATTCGATGAACCAGGCGGGAAAGGCCGCCGCCACTGCGCCCGTGGCGAGCACCCACAGGCTGAAGCCGTAGGGCTGCAAGATGCGAACCCAAAGGCTGCCCAAGGCGAGCGCGGCAAGGAGGATGGCGGCGGTCAACATGGCGCGGGATCAGAACGTCAGTTTGGAAACGGCCTCCGCCACCAGCGCATCGACTTCCGGCGTGAGCGGCAGCATGGGGCGGCGCACGGAGCCGGTGTAGCGTCCGCGCAGCTCCAGGCCGCGCTTGATGACGGCGATCCAATCCGGGCGCTGGCCATCGCGGCCCACGGTGACGAGATCGACGAAGGGCATGATCTCATCCCAGATTTTTCGCGCCTCGACGAAATTGCCGTCGTCGATGCAGAGATGCACGATGCGCGACCAGCGCGCTGGGTCGAAGTTGCCGGAGCCGGACACCCAGCCCGTGGCGCCGAAGGCGAAGGCGCCGAGCGCGTTGTTGTCGTGGCCGTAGAAGAGGCCGAGCTTGTCACCGAGTTTCATGCGCAGGCGCGTGATCATGTAGGGATCGGAGTTGGCGTCTTTGATGTATTGGATCACGCCGTCGTTGGTGAGCTTCACCAATGTTTCGAGCCGCAGGTCGATGCCGGTCACGGGCGGGTTGTTGTAAATCATGATCGGCTTCGAGGTGGCGTCGCGCACGGCTTGGTAGTGCGCCTCGATCTCGCGCATCGTGTGAACCTGATACCACGGAGGGATGATGAGAAAGCCGTCGTAACCCAGGCTTTCGGCGAACTTGCATTTTTCAATCGTGCCTGGCGTGGAGAGGTCGGCAGTGCCCGCGAGCATCGGCACGCGTCCGGCGTTTTGCTCGGCGCTGATGGCGACCACGCGCTCCCACTCGGCGCGGGTGAGGTTCATGAACTCGCCCGTGCTGCTGCCGCCGCAAAAACCGTCGGCTCCGTTTTCGATGACGAAATCGACGTGGTCGCGCAGGCCTTGTTCGTTGAGCGAACCGTCGGCATGGAAGGGGGTGATGAGGGGAGGGAAAAGACCGCGAAAGGGTTTCATAGTGGATGGATGAGGTGAATTGCTGGTTGTGCGATCCGGCATAATGCGCGAATCCATACAGGACATTCAAACGCCGTGCGCCGCCGCCTTGCAACGGATGAAGGCGTGCCGCCGCCGGTTTGAGCGGCCGCGCATAGCGGGCGGCCCGATTTCGCCTATTCACGATCATGACAGACACCGAACTCCGCAAACTCTCCGAACTCAGGGCGCAGCTTGAAGGGCTGGCGGCGCGTCATGCCGCGCTGCGGGCGGGCCGGGATGAGGCGGCGTTGCGGCATTTGCAAGCGCTGCTCAAAAAACTCGCCGCCGCCACGCGCCGCCGCGACTACCCGGAGTTTCTCGCCGCCGACCACGGGCTGCACGCGGCCATCGTCGAGCTGGCCCGCGTGCCTTGCCTGATGGAGTCCTGGCAGATCGTCTGGGAGGCCTTTCAGAGCTTCCACCGCAAAACCTTTGAAGAATGCTTTCCCGATGCCCGCTTCCTGGGCGACGAGCACGAGTACCTCGTCGAGACCATCGCGCTCGGTGATCCCGCCGCCGCCGAGGATGCCGCGCGCAGCCACATCGAGGCTGTGTGGTATCGCATCGCCGAGCAGCAGGGCACTCCCGCCGCCGGAGCGGCCGATGCCTTGCAGCGCGCCGCCTCGCATCTCGCTTTCCGGCTGGCGCGTCCGCTGAGTTTGACCGAGGTAGCAGCGAAGGTGGCCTTCACCAGTCCGGGCAATTTGTCGCGTCTGTTTCGCCGCCACTATGGGTTGAGCTTTCAGGCTTACTTGCAAAAGCTCCGGCTTGAAAAAGCGGCGGAACTGCTGCGCGCCACGCGTCTTCCCGTCGCGCGGATCGCGCGCCGCGTCGGTTATCAGGATGCGGCGCGGTTCGGGCAGCATTTCAAGCGGATGTTTGGGATGACGCCTGGAGAATGGCGGCGGCAGGCTTGATCCGCAAAAACTTGCAGCAAGAGCAAGCCACCTGCTGCGGGCTCGGAGGCCCGATCTCCGTTTGCGTCCGGTGAAATTCGGTTGTGGATAAATCGGAACTGTTCTTTGGATGCGGGATGCGAATCATCTTTCACGCTTGGCTCGAACTGGCCCGCGTCTCGAACCTGCCCACGGTTTGGACGAACGTGTTGGCGGCGTGGTTGTTATGTGGCGGGGCTTTTGCGGATGCGCGGTTGTTTTGGATGGGCTTTGGCGCGTCGTTGCTTTACACCGCCGGCATGATCCTCAACGACGCCGCTGATGCGGCGTTTGACCGCGAGCACAGGCCGGAGCGGCCCATTCCTTCCGGGCGCATCGCTTTGCGGACGGCATGGCTGGCGGGGTTGATTTTGCTTTTATGCGGCGGTGGGATGATGGCGGGGCGCGGCGGGGCGGACGTGGCGGTCACTGTGGTGCTGGCGCTGACCGTGCTGGGGTATGATTTGTATCACAAGCCCTGGGCCGGTTCCGTTTTGTTGATGGGAGGCTGCCGCACGCTGCTTTATCTGGCCGCCGCCTCGCCGCTGGTGGAAAAGTCGTGGGCCGGTCCTGCGTTGCTGCCGGGGCTGGCTCTTGGCGCTTACATCGTCGGATTGAGCCTCATCGCGCGTGGTGAAGCGAGGGCGGCTCAGGCGGGTGGCGGCGCGCAAGCATCCGTTTGGGTGCCGCTGCTTTTGCTCGCCAGTCCGGTGCTGCTGGCTTTGTTCCGGGCTGGGGAAATGGGGAAATGGATGCCGGGGGTGGTGGGCGTGGGGTTGCTGGTTTGGATCATGTGCGCGGTGCGGCAGATGCGGGCCAGCCCGCCGCAGTCCATCGGGCCGGCTGTGGGTAAACTGCTGGCCGGCATCGCCTGGGTGGATGCCGCCGCCATCGCAGGCGCGCATCCCGGCGTGGCGCTGGCGTTCGTGCTGGCCGTGCCGTTGCTGTTGCTCTGGCAGCGCCGCATTGCCGCCACTTGAGCCTCCCCGCTCCCATTGCGGCTGCCGGGTCAAAAAGATTTTCACGCGAAATTGGCTTGCCCGGTTGAGAGAAAGCCGGTATTAATGGCGTATTGGTGGTGCGCTGATTTAGCGCTGCCCGCTTTCTGGGAAAGCGGCCACCGAAGATTTTTTGCAGTTCATGCTGATACAAACAAAAGACATCCATGACCGCCGCGGCAGGCAAGCCGTGGACGGAGTGGCATCGGCATGAGGCCATGACAGGCATGAAACGAGGCTCCCAAGCACGTTGGCCGCGGCCGCAGATCACGGTATTGTGAGGCTGCCTTTTTCTTTTTCATCATCAACACACACGGAGGTCACCTATTAGCAATCCATTCAAAACCCTGAACAGCAGCGGATTCGGCGCGAGAAAGCCGGGCGGCGGCAACAACAACAAGCGCAGAAACTGGGGGCGCTATGCCGACCAGACACGCGTGAACGAGCGCATCCGCGCGCCCAAGGTGCGGGTGGTGGACGGTGATACCAACAATCAGCTCGGCGTGATGCCCACCCACCAAGCCATCCGGCTGGCCAAGGAAAAAGGCGTGGATCTCGTCGAAGTGGCGGCCTCGGCGGACCCGCCGGTGTGCCGGCTGGTGGATTACGGGAAGTACAAATACACCCAGGAAAAGCACAAAAAAGAGGCCGCGAAGCATCATAAGGCATCGAAGCTCAAGGAACTGAAATTCCGCGTCGGCATCGACCCGCACGATTATCACATCAAGATCACGCACGCGGAGGACTTCCTCGCGGAAGGGCACAAGCTGCGCATCCAACTGCAATTCCGCGGCCGCCAGATGGCGCACCAGGAGCTTGGCCATGCGCTGGCGGAGCGGATCAAAAAAGACCTCCTCACCATGGGCGCGGTGGACGCCGCGCCGCGGCAGGCCGGCAGAAACATCAACATGCAGATCAGCCCGCTGCCGGAACGCCAGCGCGTGCGCACCATCAAGACGCACCTCAAAGGCGTGACTGACGAGACGGACGCCCACCACTCATCCAACGTCGCGCCCGGCCAGGGACCGCAGGAGGATCATCATGACGATGAGGACGATCATCACGATGACGAGCCGTCGCCCACGAATGAAGCCGCGGCGGAAACCGCAGTGGACTCCGTCGCGGAGACGGCCGAGGTCGTGACGCAGGACGCCGCTTCCGAAGGCGGGTCTGGAGATGAACAGCCGGTTGCCGCCTCTTGAGCCGCCGCCAGCGCTGGACGAGGCGTTTTTGCAAAACGCCTGCGCCCGGCGCGGCCTGCCTTGGCGCGTGCTCGTGCTGGCGGAGACCGCCTCCACGAACGACTTCCTCCGCGAACGCGGGCGGATGGAGGACACCGCCTACGCCGTCGTCTTTGCTGAAAAGCAGACCGCCGGGCGCGGCCGCCGGGATCACACCTGGGAAGCCGCGCCGGGCCGCGATTTGACCTTTTCCCTGGCTCTGCGCCCCGCCTTGCCGCTGCACCGCTGGACGCGCTTCACGCAAATGACCGCCCTGGCCGTCTGCCGCGCCATCGAAGGCATGACACCGCTCAGCGCCGCCATCAAATGGCCGAACGACATCTTCATCGGCGGCAGGAAAGTCTGCGGCATCTTGACGGAAAGCTTCAGCGGCTCGGACGGGCGCTTTTTGGTCATCGGCATCGGGTTGAACGTGAACCGCGCCGGGTTCGACGGCGAGTTGTGGGAAACCGCCACCTCCCTCCGGCTCGCCCTTGCCGATGACGCCGAGCTGGATCGCAACGCCTTGGCGGCGCGCCTGCTCGAAGAACTGGCCGGCACCCTCACCGCCGCGGAGGATGACACCACCTGCCATGCCCTCATGCGCGAGGTCAAAGCCCGCAACGTCCTCCTCGGCCGGCAAGCCCGCCTGCTGCTGGACGGGCAAGAGCGCCAGGGCTTGGTCACGGGACTCGACGACGAAGGCGCGCTGCTGGTGAAGCTGCCCGGTGGCGATGAGCTGGCCGTCACCAGCGCCGAACAGGTGCGCATTATTGACCCATAATCCGCTTTTGCCACCGCGCGCATCCTGGGTTAGTCTCCCCCAATCCCATGCTTTCCCTCCTCACCGAAAAACTCGAAGACGCCTTCAAAAAGCTGCGCGGCCAGGGCCGCATCAGCGAGTCCAACATCAGCGACGCCATGCGGGACATCCGCCTCGCCTTGCTGGAGGCGGACGTGGATTTTCAAGTCGCCAAAGACCTCCTCGACGCCGTCAAGACGCAGTCCCTCGGCGAGGCCGTCCTGCGCAGCGTCTCCCCCGGCCAGCAGATCGTCAAAATCTTCCATGACGAACTCGTCAAAATCCTCGGCGGCGGCAGCGCCGCGTTGAACCTCGCGCCGCCGCAGCGCCTGCTCATGGTGGGCCTCAATGGGGCCGGGAAAACCACCACCACCGCCAAGCTCGCCAACTGGCTCAAAAAGCAGGGCAAACGCCCGCTGCTCATCGCGCTCGACCTCTACCGCCCCGCCGCCGTCAAGCAGCTCCAAGTCCTCGGCGAATCCCTCAACGCTCCCGTCTGGGCGCCCGAACCCGGCGAGACCGATCCCGTGCGCGCCGCCACTGCCGCGCTCGACTGGCTGGCCCGGCAGGGTGGCGGAGTCGCCTTGTTTGACACCGCCGGCCGCCAGGAGGTGGACGGTGCGCTCATTGATGAACTGAAAAAAATCGCCGGTCTCGTCCAGCCCAGCGAGACCCTCCTCGTCGCCGACGCCGCCACCGGCCAGCAGGCCGTCGCCGTTGCCAAGACCTTCAACGAGGCCATCGGCGTCACCGGCCTCATCATGACCAAGCTCGACGGCGACGCCCGCGGCGGCGCGCTGCTCTCCATGCGCCAAGTCACCGGCTGCCCCGTCAAATTCATCGGTGTCGGGGAAAAAATCGAGCAGCTTGAGGTCTTCCACCCCGACCGCATGGCCCAGCGCATTCTTGGCATGGGCGACGTCGTCGGCCTCGTCGAAAAAGCCGCCGAGGAGATCGACGAAAAAGAAGCCATGCGCATGGCCAAACGTTTCGAGGAAGCCAAGTTCGACTTCAACGACTTCCTCAGCCAGATGCGCTTCATGAAAAAGCTCGGCCCCATGGAAAGCATCCTCGGCATGTTGCCCGGCATGGGCAAGATCAAGGAGCTGGGCGGCGCGGTGAACGACAAGCGCATGAAGCACGTCGAGGCCATCGTGCTCTCCATGACCCCGCGCGAGCGCACCAAGCCGGACATCCTCAACGGCAGCCGCCGCAAACGCATCGCCAACGGCGCGGGCCGCCCGGTGGTGGAAGTGAACCAGCTCATCAAGCAATTCGAGATGATGCGCCAGCTCATGAAAAACAAAGGCGCCATGGCCCAACTCGCCGGCGGTCTCTTCGGCGGCGGTGGCGCGCCCGGAGGAGGAATGCCTCCCGGCCTGCCCAACATGAAAGGTTTCCCTGGCATGAAAGGCGGCCGGCCAAAACTCGGCGGAGGCAAGTTCGGCAAACGCAAAGGCTTCCGCCTGGGGGGGTAGCGTAGCTCAGGCATCCTGCCCGGCGGGGATGGCGGCGAGCCAGCGGCTCGTGCCACGGGTGCTGCCTGCGCCTCTCTTTCAACCTGCCGCTGCATTTCCATTTCCCGCTGCCCCGCCCGGCAGTGATCCGGCTCCTGCTCCCGCAAATTCACTGCGGTGCGCCAGCGCGTACACCAGCAAAAATACTCCGAACAGAGTCCCAACCGGAAACAATAGCAACAAAAGACTGCCATACAGGCACGCGAACCAAAACGCCCAAGCGCGCCGGTAGCGTAGAAAGGCCAGCGCCACGCCGAAGAGCACCAACCCCAGCAGCGCGAAACCGAAAAATCCGAGAAGCATGACAACAGCCTTGTCGGACGTCTCCTGCAACTGCTGGATCATCGTTTTCACGCCCGCCAGCGTCTTGTCCATATCCGTCGAATCCAAATCCACATGAGGAGTCAGCGTAAGCATCCGCCACGCGTATACCACGCCAATCGGCAACAGCGCCTGCGAACCCGCTCCGATCAATGCCAGCACATGAGTCAAGTTTTTCATCGTCATCAGTCAAGTTGACGGAAGTACATCAGAAAGCGGTCTTTGGGGCAATTCCAAAAACAGCGGCATCACACAAATTCCTTCACGATATCGGCATGATCGTGAGTCCTCCCAGCTTTCAGATCGGCCAGCCCAGCCTCAATCTTCTGGCAGACGAGTATTTCATACATCAAGTCGTCCCAACTTGCGGAATCCGGCAATTGCCGCACCAAGCGGGTCGCGGCTGCCTTGATCGATTTGGGGGGCGTTTTTGCTGGCGGGCATGGGCTGAATAAATTCGGCAAGGCATCGAATACAAGTTGGGGGTTGTGAGGACGGTAGTAGCTCAGACATTCTGCCTGAGGCGAGTCATGCAGACATCTTGCCTGCATGGGAGGGATGGGCTGCTCGTCATCTCCGCTCGCGGAAAAGTGGGCGGGAATACAATCCCGCCCTCCGGGGGGCTGGCGCTTGCAAAGCGCCTCTCCTTGTGGGGCAGGCTTTCAGCCTGCATCCAGTGGACCGGGCATTTTGCCCGGTTACGAGTGCGGGTGATGCTCTGCTTCTTGCAAAATGCTCTCCTGCAAGCCTGCCATTTCAGCGGCTTCGGCGGGGGCGTGGTCGTCCCAGCCGGCGAGGTGGAGGAGTCCGTGGATGAGGTAGAGGGCGATCTCGCGGGCGACGGGCTGGTTTTGTCCGTACTCGGCGGCTTGGCGGGCGGCGGTCTCGATGCTGATGAGGATCTCGCCGTGATGAAAAGTGATGACGTCGGTGGGGGTGGGGTCGTTCAGGAACTCGCCATGCACATGGGCGATTTCGGCGTCGGTGACGAGGGTGATCTCGATGGCTTCCAGTTGGTGGAGCACTGCGGCGCTGGTTTTGGCGACGGCAAGGCAGCGGGGCAGGGCGGTTTCGGCCAGTTGGCGGAGGCGCTCTGGATTCACGTCCGGTGGCAGCAGGGGGGAGGCGTCATCGCTGATTTCGAGATGGAGGGAGGGAGGGGGGGACGGAGGGAATGAGGGAGGGGGAGAGGGGGAGGTTGGTTTCATTTCTCTCAGTCTCTCTTTCTCCCCCTCTCTCCGTCCCCTAGGCCGCCGAAGCGGGTTTGGAGCCGGACTGGCCGGCTTGCTGCTTGCGGCGGGCGGCTTGTATGGGAAAGGTGCCTTCCACGACCACGTCCGGCGGCATGGAGGCGTGTGACGCGGTGTGCTTGCCGGCGATGGAGTCGGTGGCGGCGTCGGATTTGGGGTGGCCGTATTTGATGCGGCTGTGCATCATGCTGAGCAGGCTCTTGGCGAAGCTGGCCTTGATCTTGGCGAGTTCGGCCATGGTGAGGTCGCACTCGTCGAGCTGGCCGTCGGAGACGCGGTGCTGGACGATGGCGTCGATGAGGCTCTCGATGCGGGAGGCGTTCGGTTTGTCGAGGCTGCGGGAGGAGCTTTCGACGGCGTCGGCCAGGGAGATGATGGCGGATTCTTTGAACTGCGGCTTGGGGCCGGGGTAGCGGAAGACGTCTTCGGAGACTTGGGGCACGTCGTCTTCGTTGGTGTGGGATTCCTCGGCCTGCTTGAGCATCTCGGCGCGCTGGTCGAGGGCGCGCTTGTAGAAGAACCAGGTGAGGGTGGTGCCGTGGTGCTGCTCGATGACGTCGAGGATGTGGTGGTTGAGGTTGTGCTTGATGCCGAGGTCCACGCCGTCCTTGACGTGGGCGATGAGCACCAAGGCGCTCATGCGCGCGGTGAGGTCGTCGTGCGGATTGTCATCGGGGTTCATGTTCTCGATGAAGTACTCCGGCTTGGAGAGCTTGCCGATGTCATGGAAATAGGAGCAGACGCGGCACATGGTGGCGTTGGCGCCGATGGCCTCAGCGGCGGCTTCGGAGAGGCTGGCGACCATGAGGCTGTGGTGGTAGGTGCCGGGAGCCTCGATGCTGAGGCGGCGCATGAGAGGGTGGTTGAGGTCGGCGGACTCCAGCCAGGAGATCTCCGTGGTCACTCCGAACAGGCTCTCCAGCACCGGCAGCAGGCCGCTGATGATCATGCCGGTGAGGAAACCGGAGAGAAAGGGCACGCCGATCATGCTGAAGTAGGTGAGGTCGGCGCCGACGCCCGAGGAGCGATGCAGCATGAAGGAGAACAGGGCGGCGACCAAGCCGAGGTAAAGCCCGGCCTTGAAGAGGCGGCTGCGGCGGCGCACCCGGCGGGTGAAGGCCACGCCGAGGAAGCCGATGAGGATGGAGGCGGCCAGGAAGGTGAAGGGGTTGACCGAGACGGCGATGAGGATGCCAAGCAGGGTGGCGTAGATGGAACCGAACAGTCCCGCCTTGCGGCCCATCAGCATGGAGAGAATGAGCGGCGCGGCGGCGTGGGGCAGGGCCAGCACCAGCAGCACATTGTTCCAGCCTTGCCTGTGGCCGAAATTCAAAAGGGTCACGATCAAGGCCAAGTGCAAAGCCAGCACGCCCAGCAGCAGCGCCAGCGCGCGGTTGTCCGTCACCACGTCCCGCATGGTCACGCGCAGGTGGATGATGAGCGCGGTGACGACCGCTGCGGCGCAGGAATAAATGAGGAAGCCCGGCTGTGTCAGACCCTCAGTGACCTTGGCCCCCATCACCATCAGCACAGCGACGGCTGCGACGAACAGCGCCTGCAGACCGACGGCTACCGCCGGATGCGTGCGCAGCACATCGCTGACATCGCCTTCCTGGTGTTTGCGACGTGTTTTGCCACACGAGAGCCCCTCGCGCTGCAGTTTAGCCCTGCGGAATGAGTCGAACATTTCTGATATTTTTGGAGAGGCGTGGGAAAAGGTTAGCAGGATTCCCCGCCTTCACAAGCATCATCTTTGACCACTGCCGCCTTTTGCTGTTCATTTGCCTCCTGATTTTTCGCCGGGGGCCGCCATTCCGCGCGGTGGCGGTGGCGCTCGTAGGCGTCGATGATGCGCTGCACCACGGGCAGCCGCACGATGTCTTTGGAGGCGAAATGGATGAACTGCACGCCTTCCACGCCTTGAAGGACATCAATGGCCTCCCGCAAACCGGAGCGGATGCCGCGCCGGAGGTCCACTTGGCTGGGGTCGCCGGTGACCACGCAGCGCGCACCCTCGCCGAGGCGGGTGAGAAACATGAGCATCTGCTCGGAGGTGGTGTTTTGCGCCTCGTCGAGGATGACAAAGGCTCCTTTCAGGGTGCGGCCGCGCATGTAGGCGAGGGGGGCGATTTCGACTTGGCCGCGCTCGATGAGGCGTTCCGCCTCGTCCGCCTCCAGCATCTCGTAGAGCGCGTCGTAGAGTGGACGGAGGTAGGGGAAGATTTTTTCTTTGAGATCGCCCGGCAGGAAACCGAGCGCCTCGCCGGCTTCCACCGCAGGACGCGTCAAAACAAGGCGTTGCACTGTCTTTTCACGCAAAAGGTGTAATCCCTGTGCCATCGCCAGAAAAGTCTTGCCGGTGCCCGCCGGGCCGACTCCGAAGACGACCTCGCTCTCGCGCATGGCGCGCAAGTAGGTGATCTGGCCGCGGGTCTTGGCGAGTACGGCCGGTTTGCGGCCGTTGCCGAGCAGCTTGACCTCCAGGAGGTCGGCGGCGGGCTGGCCGTTGGCGGTCTCGCGCACGCTTTGCAGCACGAGGCGGAGGGTGGCGCCGTTGATCTCACCGCCCTGGCGGCGGACTTTTTCGAGCTGGGACATGACGGCGCGGGCTTGGTTGAGGGCGGACTCGTCACCTTCCAGACGCAGCCAGCCGTCCCGGCTGGTGACGCGGACGCCGCAGGCCTCGCCGAGGGCGCGCAGGCTGGCGGGGTCGTTGCCGAGCAGGTCGTGGAGGAACTGCGGGCTCTCGTAGGTGAGCGTTTCGATGGGCATTCTCGGTGGGAGGGGGAGATGGGGGGAGAGTTAGCCGCTTGTGGCGGTTATGGATTGGGGGGAGCGCCGCGGCGCTTGGATTCTCGCTGTCTCCCGGTCTCCCGGTCTCTCATTCTCTCCGTCTCTCTGTCCAGAAAGGCGGAGCGTCTGCCGGAGATCAGCGGTAACCATAAGCCAGCGCCCAAAACAGCCCGACCTCGGTTTTTGATTTCAGCGAGAAGACGACGGTGTAGGTGCCGGTCTTCGGCGGATTCACGCGGACGGTGATCCACAGTTTGTCGCTTTTTTGGTCCATGTCGATGGCCTTGCCCTTTTCGTCGTAGATTTTCAAGTCGAGCTTGGCGCCCTCGTTGGCAGTGGCGAGCCAGAAGGCGTACTCGTTGCCCTTGAAAAGCTGGTGCTTGATCATGAGCTGCTGGCCGCTTTTGACCTCGCCGTTCCAGTAGTCCTCCCGCACCACGAACCCCTGTTCCACGAACGGCACGGCGGCCTCCATGGCAAAAGAATGGGCGTCATCGACGGTGGCCGGGCAGGGGCCGGCAAGAGCCAGCAGGCCGAGCAGCAGCGCGGACAGGCGCGGGAGGGTGAGGGGCCGTTTCATCATCGCAAGGGTCTCCGGTATGCCGCGTTCCTCTTCTCATTTGGCGGCGGTGATGGCCCCCAGCAGTTCGTTGCAGGTATCCCCGATGGAGCGGACGGATTCCTCGGAAAAGCCGTCCACGGCGCTTTCCATCTCGGTCAGCACGTCGCGCAGACCCTTGAGCACTTGGGAGACGAGCGGGTGGTCCCGGGTGGCGGGCGGGGTGGAACCGAGGACGGCCAGGAAATGCTCGACCAGCATGGGCTGGTTCAGCAGCTCGGCGCGGTCGGCGGAGAAGGCCTTGGTGACGATGGAGGTCACGGAGGCGGTGCCGCGCAGCCAGCCGCCGAGGCTGACGCATTGGGCGAGGTCGCCATCGCGCATTTGGTCCATGGTGGCGCGCACGGTTTTTTGGGTGAGATCGAATTCCTTGCGGATGGATTTCCAATCGTTCTGGTCGGCGGCGTCGAGGATGGCCTGGGCGTGGGGGCGCACGGAGCGGCTGAGACCGAGAGCCGTGGCCAGATCGATAACCTCGCGTCCGATGTCCTTGACGGATTCCTTGTCCTCGGCCTGCACGGCCACGAAACCCTCCGCTACCACGTAGCCGAAGAGCAGGGAGAGGCGGGTGCGGTCGGTGCTGTCCGGCAGTTTCAAATCCCGGATTTCCTGGCGCCAGTTCGGCTCGCCCAGTTTGTCGAGCACGGTGAAGACCTCGCTCGGCACCGGCACCACCACGTCATCGACCACCTGGCCAGGGAAGGAGAGGGGGTCGAACTCCTGCACGCCGGCGGAGGAACCCTGGGCGCGCAGAGCGGCCGGATTCATCCATGACAGGGTCAAGGCCAGCGCGGCGGGCAGTGCGCCGCGTGTGTTGAACGCCATGCAAAACTTCATCATCATCGATCTAGGGGGTTGGGAAAGGGGGCCGTCACGTTGCAAAGGACAAACAATGCGCCAAACCCGGACGCCCGCAACCGCTTTCCGATTGGACTCATCAAGCCAAGTCACGCGCGATTTTTTCGTCGAGGTATTTCCGCAGTTTGTCCATGCCGAGGCCGGACTCGGCGGAGATGGGGAGGATTTTCACTCTTTTGAAGCGGTCCTTGATGACGGCCAGATTTTCCTCCGCGCCGGGCAGGTCCATTTTGTTGGCGAGGATGCACCAGGGGCGTTTGGCGAGTTCGTCGGAATAGAGGGAAATCTCCGTGCGCAGGGTCTGAAGGTCGGTGACGGGGTCGCGGCCCTCGCTGCCGGCGGTATCGACCACGAACAGGAGCAGGCGGCAGCGCATGATGTGGCGCAGGAACTGGTGGCCGAGGCCGACGTTGGCGTGCGCGCCTTCGATGAGGCCGGGGATGTCGGCGATGGTGCCGCGCCGGGTGGGGCTGAACTCCATCACGCCCACCATCGGTTGCAAGGTGGTGAAGGGGTAGTTGGCGATCTTGGGTTTGGCGGCGCTGAGCTTGGAGAGCAGGGTGGATTTCCCGGCGTTCGGAAAGCCGACGAAACCGCCGTCGGCGATGGAGCGCAGCTCGAAGTAGAAATCCCCCTCCTCGCCGGGCGTGCCGGGGGTGAACTCGCGCGGCGCTTGGTGGGTGGCGGATTTGAAGTGGACGTTGCCTTTGCCGCCCTTGCCGCCCTGGCACAGCACGAACTCCTGTCCGACTTCGGTGAGATCGGCGACAGGTTCGAGCGTGATTTCGGCTTCGCCGGTCTCCGGGTCTTCCTCGCCCGCGACCCAGCGGCTGACCACGGTGCCGCTGGGGACTTTGTAAACGCTGTCCTTGCCGGACTTGCCAAAGCGCTGGTTGCCCCCGCCGGGGTTGCCGTCCTCGGCGGCGAGCTTGGAGTTGAAGAAAAAGGTGCGCAGGCTGTCCGTGCTGTTATCGACCAGCAGGATGACGCTGCCGCCGCGTCCGCCGTCGCCGCCGTCGGGGCCGCCCTTGGGCTGGAATTTGCCCCGGTAAAAATGCGCTGAGCCATCCCCGCCTTTGCCGGCGCGGGCGTGGACTTTGATGTGATCGACAAACATGGATGGTGAGCGGAGGCTGGGAAACGGGGTGGGGCGTCGGTGACACTTGCTGTCCGATGGCGGGCGGGGCAAGCGGTTTCAAAGTCCGCAGCCCCGATTTTATTGAGGAGGGCGCGGACTCCGTTCCGGCCCATTTATCCGCGGGAGCGGAGCCGGGCGGGCGACTCCTTGGACTGCGGCAACCCTGTTGCCGCTTTGGGCCGGTGGCAGCCCTGCTGCCGGGGGTGAGCTCCCGCCAACACGAACAGCTTCTCCCCGCACGCCTTGCCAGCAGGGCTGGCTGCGGGAAAGCGGCAGCAGGGCTGCGCGCAGTCCAAGGACTTCGTCCTGATCCGCTTGCTCTGGCCTCAATTCGAAAGAAGTGCGCGCCAACTTCCCGGAGAAACGGGACCAGGGTGCCATTCTGTCAATTTTTGCACCCTGACCCCGTTTCCTCCCTGACCCCGTTTCCACGCTTCTGACCCCGTTTCCACGCTTGCGCTGGCCTCAATTCGAAAGGGGCGCGCGCCAACTTCCAGAGCGCGAGAGAAACCCCGTTTCCCCGCTTTCACCGAGCGGCTAATTTGTCAAGAAATTGCCCCCGACCCCGTTTCCCGTTCCCCCTCAATAAAGAGATCGCCGGGTTCAGTAGCAAATTTAACGGTCGATAAATTTACTCTTTTCCTGAAATCTGTAAAATCAAACTTAACACCACTGAGATCCACATCGAGGAAAATTGATTTATGATCTTCATCAACGTCTTCACCGTAGAAAATCAGATCTTTCATTATGCCTGAAATAACACATTTTTCGAATCGGGACCCATCTGTCAAAACTTTATCAAAAAGGCAATTATTAAAGGAACAATTCAAAAAGAAAGCATTAATCCATGTGTGTTGCTTTTCAAAACCGCAACTCATGAATCTACAATTTGAAAAAGTTATTCCATGTGTAAAAGCAGTGCGATTAAAAACACAGTTCATCCATGTACAATTTTCATACACGCCTCCCCAAAATCTAGCATCAATATAACGAATATTGTCGAACGTTTGACCGTTAATGACATTTTTATCACGTTGATCAAAAATTTCATTTTCTATTTTTTTCATTTTTCGCTCAATTCATATTTCAGGGAAACGGAGAAACGGGGTCAGTGACAAAGAGTCATTTGGAAAACGAGGTCAGAGTACAATTTTTTGACAAATCAGTCATTCGGCAAAAGCTGGCGAAGGGTTGCGGTCTTCCATTTCTGGGGTGTTTTGTGGTGAAGTTATCGTGAACACTGGAGATGCTTGGATTATGAATTCTTGGCCGATCACTGGCAACTTCATTCTCATTTTGTCAAAAAATTGCACCCTGGCCCTGTTTCTCGGCGCGGGTTCATTTTGCTACCAATCAACGCTGTCCGGCTGAAAATGCGGTGCACGGAACTCCTTTGGTATTTGTGACCTCAATCGTTGCCGAGAGACATCCAGATCCCTATTAAATTCCGATGCCGCTCTCTCCTGCTCTCTAAATGCCGAACTGCGACAGCTACACGAGCACAAGATGAGGGCTAGGGAAGCGACTATGACTCTCATAAGGAAACGGGGTCAAAGGAAACGGGGTCAGGTGCAATTTATTGACAAAGAGTCATTCGGTGAGCGGGAGAGTGGGATCTGCATGTGTGGATTTCGGGCTTCGGATTTCAATCCGCGATGACAGCGGCGCGGGCGTTTTCTTCGGCGCCGGTTTTTTCGAGGTAGTAGTCGTAGCCGCCGGCGTAGCGGGTGACTTGGCCGCTGTTGATGTGGAGGACTTGGGTGGCGAGGGAGCGGATGAAGTGGACGTCGTGGGAGATGAAGACGAGGGTGCCTTCGAAGCGTTGCAGGGCGCCGACGAGGCCTTCGATGCTCCAGATGTCGAGGTGGGTGGTGGGCTCGTCCATGAGCAGGAGGTTGGGCGGGTCCATGAGGAATTTCACGAGGTTGAGCCGGCTCTGCTCGCCGCCGGAGAGGATTTTGCATTTTTTATGCACGTCCTCGCGGCGGAAAAGGAAGGAGCCGAGGATGGAGCGGGCGTCGTCCTCGCGGAATTGGGGGGCGCAGCGGCGAACTTCCTCCAGCACGCTGAGTTCGGGGTTGAGGGTGTCTGAACGGTGCTGGGAGAAGTAGCCGATGCGGGCGTTGGCGCCGAGCTTGCGCTGGCCTTTGCGGATGGGGATCTCGCCGGCGAGGATTTTCAACAGGGTGGATTTGCCGGCGCCGTTGGGGCCGACGAGCACGGTGCGGTCGCCGCGCTCGATGTCGAGGTCGAGCCCGGTGTAGATGACGGTGTCGCCGTAAGCCTGCTCGACGCCTTCCAGGCCGATGACGCGCTGGCCGCTGCGCTGGGGCTGGGGGAACTGAAAGCGGAAGGCTTTGCGCAGGGGCTTGGGTTTCTCCAGTTTGTCCATTTTTTCAAGCTGGCGCTCGCGGCTCTGGGCTTGGGCGGCTTTGGAGGTGACGGAGCGGAAGCGGTCGATGAATTCCTGGATTTGCTCGATCTCTTTCTGCTGGTTGCGGTAGGCGGCGGTGGCGCGTTCGTAATTTTCTTCGCGCTGCTGGAGGTGGGAGCTGTAATTGCCTTTGTAGTAGTTGAACTTGCCTTCGTCGATCTCATAGACGGACTCGATGATCTGATCCATGAAGTCGCGGTCGTGGGAGATCATGAAGATGGCGCCGGGGTAGCCTTTGAGGTACTCGCGGAACCAGAGCAGGGAGAGGAGGTCGAGGTGGTTGGTGGGTTCGTCGAGCAGGAGGAGGTCCGGCTCCATGACGAGCAGGCGGGCGAGGTGGGCGCGCATGACCCAGCCGCCGGAAAATTCGCGGGCGACGCGGTCGAAGTCGGTTTCCTTGTAACCGAAGCCGCGCAGGATTTTTTTGGCGCGGGCTTCGACTTTGGGATCCTGGAGGGCGTCGAATTTGGCCTGGGCTTCGAAGTACTCGGGGGTGTCCGTGAGGCCGTTCTCCTCGCAGTGGCGCAGGGTTTTTTCCAGGGCCGGGATTTCCGTGGCGCGGCCAGTGGCGATCTCCATGATGGTCTCGTCGCCGACCGGCTCGCTCATCTGCGGTAGGTAGCCGAGGGTGGTCCATTCGTCGCGGAGCACCTCGCCGGAGTCCGGTTCGTCCTGCTTGAGGATGAGGGAAAAGAGGGTGGACTTGCCGGCGCCGTTGGGACCGACGAGGGCGACGCGCTCGCCGTAGTTGATGGTCATGTCGGCATCCCGGAAGAGGACGCGGGCGTTGAAGGTTTTGGTGACTTTTTTCAGGGACAGCATGTGGGGTTCTCTATTCCCCGGCTGAGGGGGGGACGCAAGGGATGGCTCACGCGAAGACGCAAAGAGGCGGGGCTTGCGCATGAAAATCTTGCCCTGGAAAGTCTCACCCTAAAAACAGAGATGAGAGTTGATGGTTGAGAGTTGAGAGGCTGGAAATGAG
>CAZNKC010000006.1:0-60703 GCA_964573315.1 uncultured Verrucomicrobiaceae bacterium
TGCTTCTCACTTTCTCGGTGTTCCTCTGTGTCCTCCGTGGTTGTTAGGATGATCCGAAAATCGAGGACGAGTAGGAGGACGAGAACGAAAACAACACCCCTACCACCGCCACCACGCCGCCAGTTCCTTGGCGCCGAAGTCCGCCAAAATCTCCCCGTCCACGTCGATGCTTGGCGCCTTGGTTTGGCCGGTCAGGCGGTGCATCTCCGCCCGCGCCTCCGCGTCCCGGATTACGTCCAGCACTTCGTAGCGGATGCCGCGCGCGTTCAGCCAGTCCATCGCCTCGTCGCACCACGGGCAGCCCGGTTTGATAAAAAGTCGTATCTTCATATGAGGAGTTGAGAGTCGAAAGTTGAGTGTTGATAGTTAAAAATCAGCGGCTTACGCCGAAACCTCCATTCACCCGCAGGGTGAGTCCCCCTGGCGACACAAGTCGCTCATTTTCAGTCTCTCAACCATCAACTCTCAACTACCTTTCTTGCGCAGATCCAGACAGCGTACCAGCCCCGCTGAATTCCGCACGTAGAGCCGCCCGTGCGCCAGCACCGGTGTCGTCCAGCAGCGCCCGCCCAGCACTTGCGCGCGCGCGATCTCATCGAAACCCTCCGGCGACGCCTTGGCGATCACCAGCTCCCCCTTTTCCGTCAGCACGATCAGCTTCCCCGCCGCCGCCGTCAGCGCGCCGAAGCCGATGCTTTTTTCCTCCCACTGCAAAGCTCCGCTCGCCATCTCGATGCAGCGCAGCGACGCCCTGCCGTTCGTATTGTCATCGATCCCGAACAAAAAACCCTCCACCAGCACGCTGGAGTTGAACTGGTTTTTCAGGTTCTTGTTTTCCCAAACCACCGCGGGCGGGTTCGTGCCGAGCTTGAGCAGCGCGCAGCCCCGGTTGTAGCCGGAGGAGATGAACAGATGCTCCCCGCTCTGCACCGGGTCCGCCGCGTTCACCCCGTAGCGCGTCTTCCACGGGGCCGACCACACCAGCCTGCCGCCCGCCGCCTCCACCGCGTTGTAGCCTCCCTCACCCGCCAGCACCAGCACGCCCTCCGCGCCGCGCAGCGGATATGGCGTGGAGTACCCCGCCGCCCGCCTGTTGCCGCTCTTCCAGGCGAATTCCCCGCTGCTCTTGCGCAGCGCCAAGCCCGTCTCCCCCACGTTCAGCACCAGCAAATCCCCCGCCACGAACGGCGAGCCCGCGAAACCCCAGTCCGGGATCTTCGCGCCTGTCTCCTTCTGCACGTTCCGGCTCCAGCTCACCTCCCCGCCCGTCGCATCGAGGCAGAACACATCCCCCCACCGGCTCAGGTGATAGACCTTGCCCCCGTCCACCGTCGGCGTGCCGGAGGTGCCGCCCTCGTAGTACTTGTCCCCCAAGTCCGCGGGGTACGAATGCTGCCACAGCGGCTTGCCGCTGAGCGCGTCGAAAGCGAACACCGTATCTTCCCCGTCCGCGTGGCCAGTCGTGAAGACCCGCCCTTCCGCCACTGTGAACGAAGCGAACCCCGTTCCCGTCTCCGCCTCCCACAGCACCGGCGGCCCGTCCCCGCTGAACGTGTCCGACCACTCCGTCTCGGTCGAAATCCCGTCATGATTCGGCCCGCGATAAATCGGCCAGTCCCCGCCCGCCGCCGTCAGCGGCAAAGCCAGCGTCAGCATCCCGAACACCACGCGCCCACAGAGTTGCAGTTTCATCAGCGTCATCATCCCGCACGGGCGGGGAGTGTCAACCGCGTACCCCGCTTCTCCGAGGCGGGAGTTTTTGAACCGCGAATGGACGCGAATAAACACGACTGCTTCAGCGGAACGCCTGGGCTGCATCACCATTGACCGGCTCAATGGATGCTTATCGAAGATCAATTTTCCCGCGTGAACAGCATGGCGCATTCTCGCCGCCATGCTTCCCCTGCTCATCTCGATCGCGGGCTTGATGATTGTCATCGAGCGTTTCTGGCCCGGCCAATCTCTGCCAACCGTGCGCGGCTGGTGGCTGCGCATTCTGCTGGTGAATCTGGCCCAGCTCGGCGTGGTGATCGCCGCCGGGATGGCTTGGGATCGCTGGCTGGCCGCGGTGTCGGTGTTCGATCTGACGGCGCGTCTGGGGACTTTCGGTGCGGCGGTCGTTGCTTATGTGGTCTCCACGTTTGTCTATTATTGGTGGCACCGGGTGCGGCATGAGTCGGCGTTTTTCTGGCGCTTGTGCCACCAGCTTCATCACTCGCCGCGCCGCATCGAGGTGCTGGCCAGCTTTTACAAGCATCCGGTGGAAATCCTCATCAACTCGTGGATCAGCGCGCTGCTGGTGTACGGGCTGCTGGGCTGCTCGGTGGAGTCGGCGGCGCTGTACACGGCGTTCACGGCGGTGGCGGAGTATTTTTATCACTGGAACGTGCGCACGCCGCGCTGGGCCGGCTGGCTGGTGCAGCGGCCGGAGTCGCACCGAGTGCATCATCAATACCGGCATCACAGCCAAAACTACGCGGACCTGCCGGTGTGGGACTGGCTGTTCGGCACCTTGAACAATCCGCGGCGTTCGCCGCGGCGTTGCGGGTTCGACGCGGACAAGGAGGCGCGGGTGCGGGACATGCTGGCCTTTCGCGACGTGCATCGGGAGGCGGGCGCGCCGTCGCCGGCGTGCTTCGGTTGCCGGAAACGCTGGGCCTGCGCGGCTTCGCAATCACAAAACAAGGAGGAGGTGTCATGAGCGTGCGCGGCGAACGATGGCGCAACCGCGCGGCGGTGTTTTTGCTGCTGACCGGGACGTTGCAGATGGCCGGTTATCTGGCGGGCAGCCTGCCGCTGCGGGGGCTCGGCGCGTTGTGCGGCTGGGCGCCGTTTCCGAAGGTGTTTTGCGATATGGACGGTTACGAGGGATTCACGGCGCGATTCACGCTGGAAGGAGTGACGGCGGCGGGCGAGCCTTTCGAGATTGCGCTGACGCCGGAGGTTTATCAACGGCTGCGTGGTCCCTACAACCGCCGCAATGTCTATGGCGCGCTGCTGGCGGGAGGTCCGCGCCTGCCGCAACCGCTTGGCGACACCCTGACGCGCCGCGCGTTGCGGCCGGGGTCGGCTTTGTGGCGGGAGCTGGGCCTGCCGGAGGCGGTGCGTGAATTGGCCGTGCGCGTGCAGCCGCGCGAGGGCGCGGTGGAGGGGCCTTGGCGCTTCCCGGTGATTTTTGATCAAACCGAAGATGAAAAGTAAAATTCCGAAGCCCGAGCCGAGCGAAGCGAGACAGACAGCCGCAGGCTGCCCGAAGGGCGAAGCGCAGCGGAGTCAAATCCGAAGTCCGAAGCGGACATCGCTTTGCGCTCTGCGCTCTGCGCTTTGCCTGAATGATCGGCTAAAGCCTGGACACCAACGGCTCCGCGCCGCCTCCGCCCGCGAAGAAGTGGGCGGGAATACAATCCCGCCCTCCGCATCTCTGTTCGTCTGCTTCCGGGTGGCGCTTGGTGTTTATCTGGCGGCGCATTTCGCACATCTGCTGCCTTGGGGGGCGGAGTTGTTCAGCCGCGAGGGCATCATGGCGGAGGCGTCCTGGAACCTGACGCGCGCGTTGTTTCCCAGCCCGCTCAATCATTGGGACTCGCCGCTGATGGTGTCGGCGCTGCTGTGGGCGGGGGTTGTCGGCGGATTGTGTTTCGCGGCGGGCTGCGGCAGGCGTGCGGCGGCGGTGCTGCTTTGGTATCTGTGGACCTGCCTGTTTCATCGCAACAACCTCATCTCCAATCCGGCTCTGCCGTACATCGGGCTCGCGCTTCTGCTGACGGTTTTGGTTCCGACCGGCGAAGGAGCTTCTTTTTCCCTGCGCAAAGGGTTCGTCCGGCGGGCTGCCGCGGGCTGGCGGATGCCCGCGGCGGTGCCGGGCGTCATGGGCTGGCTGCTGGCGCTGGGTTACAGCTTCAGTGGCTGGACCAAGCTGACCTCGCCAAGCTGGACCGACGGCAGCGCTCTGCGCCGGCTGCTGGACAATCCGCTGGCCCGGCCCGGGCCGCTGCGCGACCTGCTGCTGGCGCTGCCGGAGGGACTCCTGCAAGCCGCCACCTGGGGGGTGCTGGCGCTGGAGCTGTTTTACCTGCCGCTTTGGTTTGCGGGCAAAATCCGGCCGCTGGCTTGGCTGGCGATGGTGGGCGCCCACCTTGGCATTTTGGGGGTCTGCGACTTTGCCGACCTCACTTTGGGGATGCTGCTGGCCCATGCGCTGGTGCTGGATGGGAGATGGGGGCTTCTTCTTTGGGAAAACCGGTCACGATCCCCCAAACCAAGAGGATCATACCAATGGAAAACACGATGAGAATCTTTCTTTCGGGAGCCGTTCTCTCCCTGATCCCGTTCCGAAAGCCTCGAATCAACGCGACAGGCCCGCCAAAAAACCCGTCCACAAAATCGCCTGCTATGGGTCTTTGGCGGTCATCGCAGTTTTGGATGCCCATCACACTGGCAAAGACCAAGGCTCCCCCCACGCATAGGCAAATGACACCGAATGTTTCCATAATATAGAACAAAACGGCATCAAGATGGCCCGTCTTTTCATGCGCAAGCTCCGGCAACCAAGAGGGTTGCGCCACTCTGCCAGTCATCAAAATGTCTCAGTAAACCAAAATTCTTACTTTCCAACGCTTTCAAAATGATTATAGTTATGGAAATTATCAGAATAGGCCGATTCTGTCTGCTTTTTGTCTGTCCCTGTCTCCATGTTTCCTCATCGCTCTACCCTCCTCCTCGTCCTGCTGGTGGTCATGCCGCTGGCGCTGCTGGCGTGGCTGGGCACCTACCTGCACCAGGACGGGGAGCGCCGCGCCCAGACCACGCGCGACGCCATCCTGATGGAGCGCTTGCAGGTGGCGGACCATCGCTTGCTTACGGACTTGAAGCTGGCCGTGCAACAACTCGACCGGCTCACGGAGGCTGCTGCTGAAACCACGGCCCAATGCGTGCCGCTGGAGCACGAATGGACGCGGGCCACGATCTGTTTCGCGCTGCCGGAGGAGCCGCTCGTCACCGGGGAGCCGGAGGAGGCGGAACTGCTGCTCGAGGTGATGACTGCGCTCAAGGAGCGGTTGGCGCCGGTCCAGGAGCGCGGCGGCCAGCCGGACCAATCTTTTGCCTTGATCGCCACGCTGCCGGGCGGTTGGAAGGCCTGCCGGTTAGCCGAGGATCTGCCCCCCGTGAAAGACGCGCTGCTGCCGGACCAGCGCGGTGGCGGGCTGCTGGTGCGGGACCAGGAACCGGGCAGCCTGCCGCGGCTGATCCACTGGCATCAGTTGCGCGACGGGCGGCTCACCGGCGCGTTGCTGGACTCCGCCGCTTTTTGCGCGGCGTTGTTTGCCGGGCTGCCGCCGGCCGGGCTGAAATCGCCGCCGGGCGTGATGGTGCTGACCGCCGGACATGGCGCGCCTTTGCACGCCTGGGGACAGATGAAAGCGCGTGCCGGCGCGCCGCTTGAAGTGTCCTTGCCTTGCTCGGTCCCGTTCTCAAATTGGCACCTCGGGTATCTGCCCGCGCCGGATGAGTTCCCCTCCGCGATGCTGTTTCCCATTCTGCTAGGCATCACCTCCGGCAGCCTGCTGGTGCCTTCGCTGGCTTGGTTGTACTTCCGGGAAAGCAGCCGGGAGATCCGCGTGGCGCACCAGCGCGTGAGCTTCGTGAACCAAGTGTCCCACGAACTGAAGACGCCGCTGACGAACATCCGGCTTTATGCGGAGATGGCGCGCGCGCGCGCCGAGGAGCGCGCCGACACGTCCGCCGTGCGCCAGCTCGTCGTGGTGGAGTCCGAGACCGCGCGCCTCAGCCGCCTGATCCAGAACGTGCTCGATTTTGCCCGCAAACAGCGCGACCGCCTGACGGTGATGGCGAAGCCGGTGGATCTGACCCAAGTCATCGCACGCGTCACCGACCAGTGGCGGCCCGTGCTGGAAAAGCGCGGCCTCACGCTGGAGGTCGCGATGCCGGCGTCGCTGCCCGTGCGGACTGACGCCGACGCGGTCGAGCAAATCCTCGGCAACCTGCTCTCCAACGCCGAAAAATACGCCGCCGACGGCCACTGGGTGCGCGTGCGGGCCGGCGTCTCCTCCGGCGACTTCCCGGTGCGGGTGGCGGTGGAGGATCGCGGTCCTGGCATCCCGCCGAGCAAGCACGAGCTGGTTTTCGAGTCGTTCGAGCGGCTGCGCTCCGATCTGCGCGAGGGCGTCAGCGGCACCGGCATCGGCCTCACCATCTCCCGCGAGTTGGCGCAGCTCCTGGGCGGCAGTCTGGCCGTGGACCCGGATTGGCGGGAAGGCGCCCGCTTCGTCCTCGCCCTGCCGGCCTCCGCCGCCTCCCCCGTCTAACCTAACAAATAACATTCCCTGAAACCAAACCCATAACCCACTCCCTGACTGCCATGAAAATGATGATTGCTGAAGATGATGACCACACGCGTGAAGCCCTGCGTGAGGTGCTGACCATGGAAGGCTTCGACGTTCTGCCCGCCTCCGATGGCCAGCAGGCCTACGACTTCTTCCGCGAGCAGCGCCCCGACTTCGTCTGCCTGGACGTGATGATGCCCGGCCTCAACGGCTACGAGGTCTGCAAACGCATCCGCCGCATGGACGAGGAAGTGCCGATCCTTTTCCTCACCGCCAAGGCCGAGGAAATCGATGCCGTGCTCGGCCTGGAGCTGGGCGCCGATGACTACATGACCAAGCCTTTCGGCGTCAAAGAAATCATCGCCCGCATCCGCGCCATCCTGCGCCGCGCCGCCGCGCGCGAGGCCAAGCCGGACCAGCAGGACGAGTTCGTCATGGACGACCTGCGCGTCGTGCAGAGCGAGCTGCGCGCCTACCGCGACGGCCAGGAGATCCCGCTCAGCCCGCGCGACGTCAAGGTGCTGCGCCTGCTCTTCGACCGCCGCGGCAAGGTGGTGGACCGCAACACCCTGGCCGACGAGGTCTGGGGCGTCGATTACTACCCGGAAAGCCGCGCGCTGGACCAGCACATCTCGCAGTTGCGCAAGCGCATCGAACTCGACACCGCCCGCCCGCGCATCATCCGCACCGTGCATGGCGCAGGGTACCGTTTTGACGGGTAGGCTTTTAAAATTTGCAACGATGCGCCTTGCCCATGCGTTGACGGGGAGTAGTTTCTTCGTCTCCCATGACTCGTTTTCTCGACACCACGATGAGCAGCTTCACGGCGCTGGGCTTGCGCTACGTGTTTTTTGCCGGCATCGCCTGGGTGCTGGGTTACTGGCTGTTCAAGTCTCGCTGGCTGCACCGCAAGGTCATCGCCAAATACCCGGACCCCGCGCAGGTGCGGCGGGAGATGCGGCACTCGGCGGTGTCCCTGCTGATCTTCGCCCTCGTCGGCGCGTTCACCATCCAGGCCGCGCGCCAGGGCTGGACGCAGCTTTACCGCGGTGACATCGGCGCGCGCGGCGTGCCGTGGTTCTGGTGCAGCATCGGCGTCGCCATCGTGCTGCATGACACTTGGTTTTACTGGACGCACCGGGCCATGCACCACCCGCGCCTGTTCCGCTTTTTTCACCAAACGCATCATCTCTCCAAAAATCCCACACCCTGGGCCGCCTACGCTTTCTCGCCGGCGGAGGCGCTGGTGCAGGCGGCGATCTTCCCGCTGGTGATGATGCTCATCCCCATGCACCTCTATGCCTTCGCGCTGTTCATGCTGTGGCAGATCGTCTTCAACGTGGCCGGGCACACCGGCTTCGAGTTTCATCCGCGCTGGCTGATGGACTCCTGGCTCGGCAAAGTGCTCAACACCCCGACCAACCACGTCATGCACCACGAGACGCTGCGCGGCAATTACGGGCTGTACTTCAACGTCTGGGACCGCCTCATGCGCACCAATCACGCGCTCTACGAGCAGCGTTTCCGGGAAGTGACCTCCCGCCCGCGCGCCGCCGACGCGGGCTGACTTTTCCGAAAAAGGAAGTTGAGAGTCGAGAGTTGAGTGTTGAGAGTTCAAAATCAGCGGCTTGCGCCGAAAGCTCCATTCACCAGAAGGGTGAGTCCCCCTGGCGGGACAAGCCGCTCATTCCCAGCCTCTCAACTCTCAACCATCCACTCTCAACTCTGTTTCAGGCTTACCTGGCCACCCCGCCCTGTTTGCGCCGGATCTGCGCCAGCACATACAGCGTGACCGCCGCCGAACTCAGCATGGCCGCCAGCACCGTGGCCAGCGCGATGCCCGGCGCGCCCAGGCTGCGCATGAAGACCCAGTTCAGGCCCGCGTTCAGCAGCATGGAAAACACGCTCATGACGAGGATGAACCGCGTCGCCTGGAGCGCCACCACGACACGCGAGCACAACGTCCCCAAAATGTAAAACGGCACCTGGAAGATCGCGATGCGCAGCACCGCCGCCACCCGCGCCGTGTCCTCCGCCGTGAACGCGCCGCGCTCGAACAGCAGCCCCACCACGAACGGCGCCAGAGCGCACAAAGCCAGCGTGGCGGGAATGGAAAACCCGCCCACTACGAGTACCGCGTTTTTGAGCCGCGCCTTCAAGCCCGGCCAATCCCGGCGCGCCACAGTGTCGGCGAAGTAGGGGAACAACACCTCCCCGGCCGGCACCGCCGTCAGCGCCAGCAGGATGCCCACCAGCTTGTCCGAGTAACTCAGCACCGACACCGCCCCGCCCGGCAGCCACGCCGCCGCCATCGCCTGATCCACCACCGCCGCGCTGCTGTACACCATGCCCGCCAGCAGATAGGGCAGCGCGTCGCGCCCGGACTTGCGCAGACCGGGCTCCCATAGCCGCAGCGCGTCGCGCCGCCAGCGCGCGTCCCCCGGCAGCATGCGCGCCACCGCCACGCCCAGCACCAGTACTTGCAGCGCGCCTCCCCACACCGTGCCGTTCACCAGATTGTCGAGGGATGTCCCGCCGAGCAGCGCCGCCAGGATGACCACCGGCACCACCATTGGCGCCGCCGCCGCCAGCGCGAAGTGCTTGTCCGCGCGCAGCCAGATGGCCAGTTGGAAACTCATGCCGTAGCAGACCAGGAACGGCAGCATCCGCCGCATCAGATCCGCCGCCAGCGCCTTTTTCTCCGGGGAAAAACCGCGCGCCGTCAGCTCGATGACCGCCGGCGCTGCCAGCCACAACAACCCTGCCACCACCGCCAAGCTAACGAATTGCCCCAGCACACCCTGCACCGCCAGCCGCTGCGCCCGCCGCAGACCGCGCCGGTGCTTGATCTCCGCGTAATGCGGCAAAAACGCCTCCGGCAGCCCGCCGCCGAGCACCGAGGCCGCGAACCCCAGGAAACCGAAAGCCAGGACAAAAGCGTCCATCTGGTCGCTGATGCCGAACGAGCGCGCCACCACCGCGTCCTTGAGAAAGGAGACCCCCTTGCCAAGCACCGTCAGCACCGCCACGAGCAAAAACCCCGACACAAGCCTGGAGCCCAGCCCGCGGGCCATCCAGGCGCGCATTTGGTTTTTCAAGGGGAGAGAAGCGGCACGCATCAAGCCTGAAATATAATATCCATAAATTCAATACGCAATCGATGAAATGGGAGCTTTCCCGTGGCATGAGCGTCGTAGGCTTTGCAGTTGTGCCAACAGGCTCTAGAGTTTTGATTCTCCCCGCCATGCCCACCACCTACCGCGTCCTCCCCGTCTCCGTCCACAACGACCTCACCACCCGCGCCTACCGGCACCGCGGCTACACCGCCGAGGAAGCCGCCGACGCCACCCGCTTCTGCGAGCTGGCCGCCGCGCACGGCATCCGCACCCACAACGTCATCAAGGCCCTCCACCTCGACCACCTCTTCGGCTCCGGCAACGGCGGCTGCGTGCCCGGCGCGGAGATCCAAGTCATCGGCAAAAAATTCGCCGCCTCCGAAGCCTGGGACTGCGGCAAGAAACTCGGCCAAAGCGTCGCCTTCGCCGCCATGGACCGCTGCATCGAACTCGCCGACCAATATGGCATCGGCCAGGTCAGCGTGGACAACGCCTTCCATTACCTTTGGGGCGGCGGTTACGTCATGGACGCCGCCAAGCGCGGCTACATCGCCTACACCAACTGCACCTCCACGCTGGCGGAGGTCGTCCCCTTCGGCGGCAAATTCCCCGTGCTCGGCACCAACCCGCACTCCTGGGGTCTGCCCACCACCGCCGCCATCGGTTATCCCGTCGTCATTGACTGGGCCACTTCCACCGTCGCCATGGGCCGCGTCCAGCAGTTCCGCCGCGAGAACAAACCGCTCCCCGAAGGCGCCGCCGTCGATGCCCAGGGCAAGCCCACCACCGACCCCCACGCCGCGCAGTGGCTGCTCCCCTTCGGCGCGCACAAAGGCTACGGCCTCTCGCTCCTGATCGAACTCTACGGCGCCCTCATCGGCGGCTCCCTGCCCACCCTGCGCGGCGGCGGCATCCATCCCGACATCGCCGGCAAACCCCTGGCCGAAGGCGAAAAACGCACCTCCTCCTTCTACTTCCAGGTCATCCACCCGGATGCCATCAGCAGCGGCCTCTTCGCCCAAGGCCGCGACCAAGCCGCCAACATCAAGGCCGTGCTCGACGACATCCTCGCCCGCGGCAACGAAACCTGCCTGCTCCCCGGCCAGCCCGAGGCGCAAAACTTCAAACACACCGAAAAAGCCGGCGGCCTCCTCTTCACCGACGCCGAGATCGACGCCCTCAACGAGATCGCCGGGGAATGCGGCGCGGAGAAGATCGTTGGCAGCGCGTTGCCGGGTTACGAAGTCTGATCTGCTCCTCCGGGAAGCAGGCGCATTATTCCCGTGCTGCTTGCGGCAACTCAGTTTCAAAGTCTTTCAAAACAATGGCGACAAAAACTGGAGATGAGTAAACGGATTCCGAAAAGGCCGGTTTGGCGCAGCCTGTGCGTTGCATTTGGAATGGTCGCATCCGCAATCCTAACACTCCTGTTGCTTGTATTTCTACGGTTCAATTTTGGCTCGCCAGAGCTTGCAAGGATCCGGGTGGATACCGTGCCTGGTGTTGACACTGCGTTCGGGATGCATTTTGGGATATGGACATCTCCAGACGTTTACGTAGAGCTTAGAGAGATGAGTGCAGATGAAGCAGTGGGCGAGGAACTGCAATTAAATTATACAGGGTCGATATCGACCAACCAGCCCATACATGGCAGGCTGACACTGTGGCCTTGGGAACGATATGGACTTAGCTTTGAATGGAATTGGATGGATGAACCGTTTGGCAGCTTGCCTCGCTTGCAGGTTGAAAAGCAGTTGGAGGTGAGAGAAGGCGATGTCTATTGGCTGAAGGGCAAAGAGGTTCTGCGGCTGATCGAGGTTGACGGGAAATTGCTGGTTCTATGTCTTTATAAGAAAAACTGAATCCGTGCGCCAACTCGAGTGTGACCGTTTGCAGGAGGCTACGGTCCTCTTTTTGGAGCGGATCACAACTCCAATATCGGATCCAATAGCCCACCGCCTACTGCCTACCGCCTACCGCCTACTGCCCACCGAGTCCCCCCTCAACCGGCGTCAGCGGCAGGCGGGCGGGGATGTCAATGGTGAAGCGGGTCTCGACGCCGGGCGTGCTTTGCAGGTCGATGCTGCCGCCGTGCGCCTCGACGGCGCGGCGCACGATGGAGAGGCCCAGCCCGGTGCCTTTGATGGTCTGGGCGTGGTGCTTGTGGCCGCGGTAGAAGCGTTTGAAAACGAAGGGGATGTCGTGCGCGGGGATGCCGACGCCGTCGTCGCTGACGATCAGCGTGCAGCGGTCGTCGCGCCATTGGCCGGAGATTTTGATGGTGAGCTGGCGGCCGGGATTTTCCTTCACGGCGTTTTCCAGCAGGTTGGTCAGCACTTGGTCCCAATAAAAGCGGTCGCCGTTCAGGATGCCGCCGCCGGCGGAAGGGAAGTCGAGATCGAAGACGACTTGGCGATCCTCCAGCATGGGGGCGAGGTGGTCGATGGCGTCCTGGACGCAGGCGCGGACGTTGAAGGGCTCGATGTTGAGCGCGACGTCGGCGGCTTCGAGCCGGGAGATGGCGAGCATGTCCTCAATGATGCGGACGATGCGTTTGCCGTGCTTTTCCATGACATCGAGGCTGCGGCGGGCGGCCTCCGGTTCGTCGATGAGGCCGTCTTGCAGCGTCTCGATGTACCCCTGGATGATGGTCAGCGGGGTGCGCAGCTCGTGCGAGGCATTGGCGACGAAGTCCTTGCGGATCTGCTCGGTGAGAAGCTGCTCGGTGACGTCATGCACCATCAGCCAAGCGCCGCGCTCGGCCTCCGGCGGCAGCGGCGCGGCCTCCACGAGGTACTGCCGCCCGGCGGGATGCGTGGCGCCGTTGCCGTTGACGAAACGGATCTGCCGCACCGAACGCCGGCCATCGACGAGGGCGGCGCGCACGGTCTCCACGACCTGATGGTCCTGGATGGCGTCCAGCAGCGGCTGATGGCGCTGGATGCCGGGCCGGTGAAAAAGCTGGGCGATGGTTTTGTTGGCGAAGCGCACGCGCAGGTCGCGGTCCACGATGAGCACGCCCTGGCGGATTTCATTGAGCAGGGATTCGAAGAGCCGCCGCAGGTACTCCTCGCGCCCCAGGCTGGCGCGTTCATCCACCAGCGCCCGCAGCGCGGCGGCGAGCGCGTCCGCATCGCGGGCGAGCGCGGGGTCCGCGCCGGCCGCCTTGGCCAGGGAGTCCAGCCGCGCGCGCCAGAATTGCTCGCGATGCCAGGCATGAAGGGCGAGCGCGCCCAGCAGGATGGAGAGCAGGATGCAGGCCGCCAGCATGGATCAATCCTCCGGCAGGCTCGCGGAGAACTGGTAACCGGTGCCGCGCACAGTGGTGATGTGCCGGCCGGCATCGCCCAGCTTTTCCCGCAGGCGCTTGACGTGGGTGTCCAGCGTGCGGGTGGCGACGTCGTCGTTGTAGCCCCACACCTCCCGCAGCAGTTCGGCGCGGGTGTGAACGGACTGGTTATTCTCCATGAGCATGGCCAGCAATTTAAACTCTGTGGTGGTAAGGTCCACCTGGGATCCGTCCAAAAACACCTTCATGTTTTTGCGGTCGAGCAGGAAACGGCCGGTCTTGACCTCGGAGACGTGCTGGACGCGCTTGGTGCGGCGCAGCACGGCGGAGATGCGCAGGGCCAGCTCGCGCGGACTGAAGGGCTTCGTGAGGTAGTCGTCCGCGCCGAGTTCCAGACCGCCGATGCGGTCGGACATCTGCGCGCGCGCGGTGAGCATGATGACGGGGATGGCTTGGCAGCGGCTGTCGGCGCGCAGGCGCTTGAAGACGGCGACACCGTCCTGGCCGGGCAGCATGAGGTCGAGCACGATGAGGTCCGGCTGGTGCTGGATGACATAGGGCAGCACTTCCAGGCCGTTGGCCAGGCAGGAGCAATCATGCCCTTCCCGCGTCAGATGCAGGGAAACCAATCCGGAAATATCCGGTTCATCATCGACGACCAGTATCTTGCTCATAAAAGGAGTGCGCCGGACAAAGTGGCGGGATTCACCCCGGGCAAATCCCTTTTCGTGACGATGCTGTCACAAACCGTGCCTCATGGGAAGGGCGGAGGCGCGATTCCGGCCCTTTTGCGCGTGACAATATTGTCACCTGACGGACTTTGAAGGATGGCGCGCCGGGCGGAACCTTGGCCCATGACGCGGTCTTTTTCATGAAGCTTCTGCTGGTCACCGACACCTTTCCACCGGACATCAACGGCGTGGCCAGGACGCTGCACACCTGGACGGAAGCCTTGCGCGGCAGAGGGCACTGGGTGGAGGTGGTGACGACCCTGGAGGCCGCGGACGACACGGGCAGCGGGGACAGGCATGTGATGGCGTCGCTGCCGCTGCCGGGTTATCCGGGGCTGCGCATCGGCCTCGCCTCCACCCGCGCGCTGCTGGGCATCATCGAGTCCAGCGGCGCGGACGTGCTCTACGTGGCCACGGAGACGCCGCTCGGCCTCGCCGCCATCCGCGCGGCGCGGCGCTTGAGCGTGCCGGTGGTGTCCGGTTTTCACACCAATTTTCAAACCTACCTCGAAGACTACCACCTGCCGGGACTGGAGGCGGTGGCGCAGGCCTTCCTGCGCTCCGTCCACAACCAGACCGCGCGTACGCTCACGCCGTCGGAGGACACGGCGGCGGCGCTGCGCTCCTGGGGCATCGAAAATGTGGGCGTGCTGGGCCGCGGGGTGGACACGGCGCTGTTCGATCCCGCGCGCCGGGACGACGCCCTGCGGCGCTCCTGGGGCGCGGCGGAAACGACGCCGGTGGCTCTCTATGTCGGCAGGCTGGCGGCGGAGAAAAACCTGCCGCTGACCGCGCAGGCCATGCGGCGGATGCGGGAAAAACGGCCGGACCTCGTGGGCGTCTTCGTCGGGGATGGACCGCGCGCGGCCTGGCTGGAAGCGGAGTTCCCGGAGTTCGTCTTCGCCGGATCGCGGGAGGGGACGGACTTGGCCGCGCATTACGCGTCCGCGGACTTGTTTGTGTTTCCCAGCCTGACGGAGACCTTTGGCAACGTGGTGCTGGAGGCGATGGCCAGCGGTCTGAGCGTGACCGCCTTTGACTACGCCGCGCCGCGCCTGCTGATCCGGGACGGCGTGAACGGGCGGCTGGCGCCGTTCGGCGATGAAAAAGCTTTCCTGGCGCGCGCGCTGGAGGCGTGCGAGGATGCGCGCGCCGCGGAACTGCGCCACCGCGCCCGGCTCACCGCCCTGGAGCATTCCTGGGAGCGCGTGATCGACCAATTTGAAAACGAGCTTCTATCTCCCCTCCAGGCTCATGAGTGAACCCGCCCCGTCCGACGAGAAGAAAACCAAACTCTGCGCGCGCACCATTTTTATTTCCGACGTGCATCTCGGCGTGCCGGAGAGCAAGTCCGCCCAGGCCTCCCACTTCCTGCGCAACAGCCGCTGCGAGAGGCTGGTGCTCAACGGCGACATCATCGACGCCTGGCACCTGAAGCGCTCCGGCGGCTGGAACAAAAGCCACACCCACTTCGTCCGCACCGTGCTGCGCAAGATGGAGAAGGAGAACACCGAGGTCATCTACCTGCGCGGCAATCACGACGACATCCTCGACCGCTTCCTGCCGCTGCGGCTGGAGAATTTCCATCTCACCGACGAATACATCCACAAAGCGCGCGGCGGCGACTACCTGGTGGTCCACGGCGACGGCTTCGACGCCGTCACCACCAAGCACCCCTGGATGGCCAAGGCCGGCGCCGTGGGCTACGACCTCCTGCTGCGCGTCAACCGCTATTACAACGGCTGGCGGCGCTGGCGTGGCAAGGAAAGCTTCTCCCTGAGCCGCTGGGTGAAGTTGAAAGTGAAATCCGCCGTGAACTTCGTGGGCCGCTACGAGGAGCAGCTCCAGCAACTGGCGGCATGGAAAAAATGCAAGGGCATCATCTGCGGCCACATCCACCAGCCCGCCAACAAAATGATCGGCGAGGTTCACTACCTGAACTCCGGGGACTGGGTGGAGTCCATGACCGCCATCCTCGAGCACGACGACGGCTCGTTCGAAGTCATCACCTATGACGACTTCTGCCGCCGCACCAACCGCCAGCCGAAAGGAGACGCCGTCTCCACCCCTGTGGTCAACGAGGCCCAAGTGGCGCTGGATCGCAGCGTGGCCATGTAGCCTAAAAGCGGGGTTGATGGTTGAAAGTTGATGGTTGATAGACTGAAAATGAGCGACTTGTGCCGCGTTAGTGACTCACTCTCCGGGTAAGTGGTGCTTTCGGCGTAGGCCGCTGGTTTTGGACTATCAACACTCAACTACCAACCATCAACTCGGTTTTTAGGTGTAGCGAAGTTGCAAGCCGTAACGAAACTTGCGCGTAGCATTGAGTCATGCGCCGACTCCTTGCCCTCAGCCTTTCCTGCCTCGCGCTCACCGCTTCCGCCGACACCCTGCGCGTCGCCGTTTTCCAAGCCGACGCCACGCCCGCCATCGGCACGCCGGTGGCTTACGCGCCCGCCCGCTCCATCGAGGATCCGCTCAGCGCGCGCGGCGTCGTCCTGCTCGGCGCGGGAGAACCCATCGTGCTGTGTGCCGTGGACTGGATCGGCATCGGCAACGGCGGCCACGACGCTTGGCGCGCCGGTCTTGCTGAAGCCGCGGGCACCACGCCGGACCGTGTCAGTGTCCACGCGCTGCATCAGCACGACGGCCCGCGCTGCGACTTCGATGCCGAAGCATTGCTCACCAAGCATGGCTTGGGCGTCACGCGTTTCGATAGCGAATTTGGCCGCCGCGCCATCGCCACCGCCGCGGACGCCATCCGCGCGGCTTTGCCGCAGGCGCAACCCGTCACCCACCTGGGCATCGGTCAGGCCAAGGTGGAAAAAGTCGCCTCCAACCGCCGCATCCTCGGCCCGCTCGGCAACGTGCTCATCGGCCGCATGAGCGCCTCCCGCAACCCCGACGCCCAAGCTGCGCCGGAAGGCGTCATCGATCCCGTGCTCAAAGCCATCAGCTTTTGGAACGCGGACCAGCCCATCGCTTGCCTCACCTATTACGCCACGCATCCGCAGAGTTATTATGGCAAGGGCGATGTCACCGCCGAGTTCGTCGGTCTCGCCCGCGCGCAACGCGAGCGCGAACTCGACGGCCTGCCGCACATCCATTTCAACGGCGCCAGCGGCAACGTCGCCGCCGGCAAGTACAACGACGGCTCGTCCGAGAACCGCCCCGTGCTCACCGCGCGCATGGCCGAAGGCATGAAGAAAGCCTGGGAGGCGACGCAAAAACAACCCCTCGCCGCCGGTGACGTGGCCTGGAACACGCTGCCGGTGGCGCTGCCCCTCGGCGCGCATCTGCAACGCCCGGAGTTGGAGGCCACCCTCGCCGATGAAAAAGCCGACGCCCGCGCCCGCCTCGGCGCCGCCACCAAGCTCGCCTACCTCACCCGCCACGAGAACGGCCATCGCATCCCGCTCAACTGCCTCGCCCTCGGTCCCGTGCGCGTCCTGCACCTGCCCGGCGAGCTTTTCGTTGAATACCAGCTCGCCGCCCAAGCGATGCGCCCCGACCTCACCGTCTGCATGGCCGCCTACGGCGACTACGGCACCGGCTACATCGGTACCCAGATCGCCTACAGCCAAGGCGGTTACGAAACCCGTCCCACCAGCTCCAACACCGCCCCGGAAGTGGAGCAGGTGCTCATGGATGCCATGAAGAAGCTGCTGGAGACGCCATAACCCCCGGAGGGCGGGATTGCATTCCCGCCCATTTTTTTGTGGGCGGAGGCGGTGCGGAGCTTATCGCCCTGCGCTTTGCCCGCCACCCCGCTTGAATGATCGGCAAAGCCTCAACTCCAACTGCTCGACCGCAATCTCCTGCGGCGCAGGAACAAGCCAGCCAGCGCAAGAACGGCCAACATCGCTCCGCTTGGCTCAGGAACAGGGTTCGTCGTGTAAGTGAGATAGAGGCTCTGGCCGGTTTGCGTCACCTCGAACCTGCCGGCGTCCGGGTCATTCGCGAAACCGTTGGCGTCGATGATGAACAGCTCGGATGAAAATCCCTCGATGCCATCCCAAGCGCGCAGAATTTCCCAGAGGTAGTTCGTTCCCAGGTCAAAGCCGGCAAGCTCTCCCGGGCTGTTTCCCTCGGCCAGTGTGCTGAGTACAAGGTGGATGGGATCGTCAAAGGAGGCAGACAGATATAGCGTCCCTTCCACGGTGATGAGATCCCAGTTCACGCCGCTTGTGCCGGTGGCGGCGTTGATTTCCCACTCATAGATCGCGCCTCCGTCCAGTGTCATGCCACCTGACACGATCAACTCGCCAGGACTGTTTCCCGGGGCGAGAATGCTCCCCGCGCGCACCGACAGCCCGCCCATGCTTCCATTGCCGCCGAGCTTGGCGCCTTCTTCGACGGTGATGGCTCCCGCATGAGAAGCGTTGTCGAGCCACAGAGCGCCTTCCACGACCGTTGTGCCGCCCGCGTGAGTGTGGGAACCTTGCAGTATCAGTCTTCCGCTGCCTTGTTTTGTCAAATGCCCCTCACCTTCCAGGGAGGTGAAAACAGAGATGGCATGATCCTGTGTGTCGATGAAGGCTCCTCCGCCCAGAATCTCGACTTGGCTCGCTTGCAGCATGTTCTCCTGATCCGCCGCAGCGCGGAGCACGCCTCCGTCGAAGCGCACCATGACGGTTCCATCTCCTGTCTCGATGAATTCAGTCTCCAAAACACCGCGCGCGCCTTCCGAACCGCGCAGGTTGACCACGGTCTCGCTGATTCCCGAGAGTTCGTATGGATGCGTCACCACCTCGCTGTAATCATAAGCCAGAAAAAGACTCGGCGTCTGCAAGCGCGCTCCAGACTCCACATTGATTTCCACCTCGCCCAGGCCGCTTGTGAGATAACTGCCGATATTCATTTCTGATCCATGACCTCTGACTGTAAGCCTTCCGCGTGTGTCAGGGGTGTTCAGATAGGTGAGATTAACGCTGCCCGATTCCATCTTGGCCCCTGCTTCAACAGTCACATCGCCTTGTCCAAATTCCGCGATATCGATTGCCCCCCCGTATGTGGGGTCATTAACAAGCCATGTGCTGCCCATGCCGCTCAGCAAAATAGAATTGCTGCTGCCATGCGCATGTCCAATACTGGCGCTCATGCTGGTTAGAGTGGCTCCGGCCAGTATTTTGAGAGAACTGTTGCTTCCATAGATGTAGCCGGAAAGACTGAGAGTTCCTTCGATATCGAAATGGGAGCCGCTTCCGGAAACGGTTGCATCGCCACTGCGTATTGCAACCATGGCACGCTGGTACTCTGTGGCAAAAGCGGTCACCCGTCCGCCGTTTATGATGTTTAAACTGCCTTGCCCGTATCCAAGTTCCAAGCTGTTCGTTTCCCAAGCGGAACCCGCTCCGTCCACCGTGACAGAGCCGAGACTGTCTTCCAACCTTCCTATTCCGGCGGATAAACTATGCAGCACAGCCCCCTGTTTTATGACAAGGCTGCCGTTGCCCAACGCGCCCACGTACATCTGTTGAACGGACAAACGCCCGCCGCTTTCCAGGATAAGCTCTCCTGTCTCTCCCCCTAAATTCCCCACTATTGAGGTTTCCGCATGGGCGTCCGTGTCTGAAATGGTGATTATATGGGCATCAGCTCTCCCTATAATGGCAGGCCGGCCAGCTTGAGGAACCATGACATTCCAAACATTCGGATCATGCCAGTTCCCGCTGCCGGTGGAGTAATACTCGCCAGTGATATCCAGTATCTGCGCCTGCCCTTCGCTGAAAGCTCCAAATGCGAAAATCGAGAACAATGCCGCCCGGCATGCCCTTGTGTGCCGGGGTTTGTTCAAGCAACTCAATGCTGATTCGGTGGATGGCGTGGGTGACATGACGAGAGCATTATCACATTGAGAAATTAAAAATCAATCTTTATCGTAATTTCCGTAATTTAATCGAGGTGCAGGAGGAGGGCGCTCCTTACGGGAGGAGTTCAAGCAAGACGCTGCCGCGCCATGCTTTGCTCCAGACCTGTTCTCACCGGCAACTTGGATGAACCTGCTCACCCACTTCCCGGATGATTCAAAATATCGCCGTTGCAGAGCGAGGCTCACGCCAGCGCCAGATTCGGGTCCACCTCGGAGTTCAGGGGGCTGGTGAGGCCGGCGTTGTAACGCTGCACGGCGGCGAAGGCGATCATGGCGGCGTTGTCGGTGCAGAGGTCGGGTTCAGCTAGGAGGAGGTCGAGGTTTTCTTTCTCGCAGCGGGCGGCGAGGGCGGCGCGCAGGCCGCTGTTGCAACTGACGCCGCCGCTGACGGTGACGAGCGTTTCCCCGGCGCGGCGGGCGGCGCGCACGAGTTTTTCCACCAGGACATCGACGATGGCGGCCTGCGTGGAAGCGCAGACGTGGGCGAGCACGCCGGGCTGCGTGAGGTCGAGCCGGGGCAGCTCGTAGAGCACGGCGGTTTTGAGGCCGCTGAAGCTGAACTCCAGGCTGTCGCGCGTCATGAAGCTGCGCGGCAGGTCGAGAAAGGCGGGGTCGCCCTGGCGGGCGAGGCGGTCGAGTTCCGGGCCGCCGGGGTAGGGCAGGCCGAGCATTTTGGCGATCTTGTCGAAGGCCTCGCCAGCGGCGTCGTCGCGGGTGCGGCCGAGGATTTCGTAGCGGCCCGGTTCGTGGATGCGCACCAGCAGGGTGTGGCCGCCGCTGACGATGAGGGCCACGCAGGGCCGCACCGGACCGTGTCCGTTCATGAAGGGGGAGAGCAGGTGGCCCTCCATGTGATTGATGGCGAGATAGGGTTTGCCCTCGGCGACGGCGAGGGCTTTGGCCATGGAGGTGCCGATCAAGAGCGAGCTGACCAAGCCGGGGCCGGCGGTGGCGGCAAAGGCGGCGATGTCCGCCAGTTCGCAGCCGGTCTCCGCCAGCACGGCTTCCACCAAAGGGCGCACATGCAGGACGTGATTGCGGGAGGCGACTTCCGGGACGACGCCGCCGTATTGCCGGTGAATGTCCGCCTGGCTGGCAACGCGGGCGGCGAGCAGGGTGCCGTCCAGCGCGCAGACGGCGGCGGCGGTTTCGTCGCAGGAGGATTCGAGGGCGAGCAGGGCGGCGGGCACGGCGGGCGGTGAGGGGGCGGGTCAGCTTAGATTATTCCATTCGAACCACGAATGGACATGAATAAACCTAAAAACAGGGTTGATAGTTGAGTGTTGATAGACTGAAAATGAGCGACTTGTGCCGCCAGGAGGTCTCACCCTTCGGGTGAATGGAGCTTTCGGCGCAAGCCGCTGATTTTGAACTATCAGCACTCAACTCTCGACTCTCAACTTCCTTTTTCGGATAAACGCGAATTTTGCCGGATGGTTGGCAGGCGGGCGTTTCCATTCGTGCCCATGGGTGTCCATTCGTGGTTTCCATCTCCGTGCGATGGCGGCGAGCCAGCGGCTCGCGCCACAGCTTATTTCTTCTTGGAAAACTCGGACTTCACATGGCTGCCGAGATTGCCCGAATTGGAGCTGGAACCGGAGCGGTTGCTGGAACCGGAGCGATTGTTGGAACTGGACCGGTTGTTGGAGCTTGATGAAGAGGAATTGGATGACTTGGAAACGGACGAGGACGAGTTGCTCCGTGAGCTGGAACCGGAACCGGAGCTTCTTTGCGAGCTGGGGCGCTTGTCGATGACGGAGCCGCGGTCGGTTTCGATTTTGGCGTTTTGCAGGCTGTAGCCGCGTTTGTGGTACCAGTCCAGGGAGTGGAAGTCATTGGGTTTTTTCTTGCCGCCGAGATCACCGGCGATGATGCGGTATTGGCGGTCGCTGGAACTGGACGAGGAATGCGAACTGTGGTGATGATGGCTGTGGCTGGAGCAACGGCAGGGGTTGGAGTTGCAGCGGGAACAGCGGTAGCCGCGATAGTTGCCGTAGTAAGGTCCGCCGCCCCAGCCGCGGTAGCCGTAAGGGCCGACGCCGCCGTAGCTGCCATAACCGCCGGGCACGTAGGTGGAGTAGCTGCTGTAAGCGTAGTCGCCGGCAGGATAACCGCCCGCCGGGAAGTACATCCCGGGGTCGGCGCAGGACGACAGCAGGGCGAGCAAGGGGACGCCGAGCAGAGCACGGAGTTGGTTTTTCATGACAAAGGGTTGGACGCGGAGAACGCCGGGGCATTCAATTTTAATCCGGGAAGAATGACAGAGGAATGGGGACAGGGGAATGAGATTTTAACCCAAGTTGATTAAGCCTTTTGCAAGGCCTCTGTGTTCCTCTGTGCGCTCTGTGGGGAATCCTTGTTTTTTCCACCACAGAGGGCACGGAGTGGTACAGAGGTTCTTTTTTCTCTGCGTCCTTTGCCCCCCCGCCCCTCTGCGGTGTATCGAGTTTTGGCAAGTCAGGAGCCGGTGCTGCGCAGGCCGCGGGAGGCGAGCACGTTGCGCACGAGGCGGAGCATGTCGGCGGGTTCGTAGGGCTTGGGCAGCACGGCTGTGAAGCCGTAGGCGGCAGGTTTCGCCATGACGGGGTCGTCGGAGTAGCCGCTGGAGACGATGGCGACGACGCCGGGATCCATGCCGCGCAGTTTTTCCATGGTGCGCACGCCGCCCATGCCGTTGGGGATGGAGAGGTCGAGGATGACGAGGTCGAAGGTGCGGCCTTCGCCCATCGCTTCCTGGTAAAGGCGGACGGTCTCGCTGCCTTCGGCGCTTTCCACGACCTCGAAGCCCTGGGTGGAAAGATTGCGGGTGATGAGGCTGCGCACGAGGGGGTCGTCCTCCAGCACGAGGATGCGCGGCGCGGCGCTCTCGATGATTTCCTGGTCGCGCGACAGGCCGAGCGAGTCCATTTCCTCGGCCTCGGAGTCCACGGGCAGGTAAAAACGCACGATGGTGCCTTCGCCCGGATTCGAACGCACGGAGATGGAGCCGCTGTGCGCTTTGGCGATGGATTCGCACACAGTGAGGCCGAGGCCGGTGGCGTTCTCGGCCTTGCGGGTGCTGTAATAAGGCTCGAAGACGTGGGCGAGGTTTTCGGGCGTGATGCCCTCGCCGCGGTCGCGCACCTCGATGACGACGCGCGCCACCTGCGGCGGCAGGTCGTCCTCCATCGGGGTCTCGCCGGGATAAAGCTCGGCGAGATCCGGCGCGTAACAACGCACGCTGATGCCGCCGCCATGCGGCTGCGACTGCTCGGCGTTGCGCACGAGGTTGCCGAGCACGCGGCGGATTTGCGCGGGATCGATGGCCACCGGCGGCAGGCCGGGCTGCACCTCGCGCTCGTACTCGATGCCGCCGACGCGGGCGTGATGCTGGAAAAAAGCCTCCAACAACTCGCCGAGATCGGTGGGGCGCTTGATCGGCGCGCCGCCGCGGGCGAAGGTGAGAAGCTGCTGCACGAGGTTTTGCGCTTGCAGCGTGGCCTGCTTGGCGGTTTGCAATTCCGGCAGCGCGTTGCTGCCGCGCAGGCGCATCTCGGCGAGGGAGAGATTGCCGAGCAGGACGGTGAGCAGGTTGTTGAAATCATGCGCGAACCCGCGCGCCAGCAGGCCCAGAGACTCGAGGCGGTCCATGCGGCTCTTGCGCTCCTCCTCGCAACGGCGCTCGGTGATGTCCTTGACCAGCAGCAGCAGGCCTTCGGCGAAGGGATAGCCGCGGATTTCCAGCCAAGTCTGCTTTTCCTCGTAGTACATCTCGCAGTTCACCGACTGACGGTGCAGCATGGCGTGCGCCAGCGCCTCGTGATGCGCTTCCTTGGCGGCGGGCGGCAGCAGGCTCCAAAATTCCGTGCCGAGCAGTTGCGGTGTGGAGCGCTCGAAAAGCCGCGCCGCGCTGGCGTTGGCGAAAATCATGCGCCAGCGGCCATCGATCGCCACCAGCGGATCGGAGATGCTTTCCACCACATCCACCAACGGCGCGCTCGCGCCGCCGTCGGGCCGGGCCGGCGTGCTGGGCGGCGGCTGGAGCGGGGCGGAGGGCTGGGTTTCTCCGGCGGCAGTCGCGTCCGCAGAGGCGGGCGGCGGCACGGACTCCACGACGGCGGCGGACGGCATCGGCAGGCGGCGGAACAAAATGATCAACCCGGTGAGGTTGTCGCGCTGGTCGCGGATCGCCGCCGTGCGATCCTGAATGGCGATCCGCCGGCCGGCGCGGTCCGTCAGCCAGACGGTGCGTTCGTCGGACGGCCTGCCCAGCTCCGCGATCTGCACCTCCGCCGGTTCGCCGTCTTTTTGATAAATGCGGAAGACTTCGTTCAACGACCGTCCCACCGCCTCCGCCACCGGCCAGCCGGTGATGCGCTCCGCCGCCGCGTTCACGAACACGACGACTCCGGCCATATCCGCCGCGATGACGCCGTCCGCCAAGCTTTGGAAGGCCTCGAAGTAACTCTGTTCCCGCCGTCGCCGCCCCGCCTCTTCCAAGTAGCGCGTGCCCGCCACTTCAAGGCAGAGCCGCAATTCGTCCGCCGTGAAAGGCCGCAGCAGGTAACCGTGCGGCTGCGTCTCGCGCGCCCGCGCCACGGTGGCGAGGTCGGCGCAGGCGGTGACGTACACCACGGCCACATGGCCGCGCTCGTGCAGCCGGTGCGCGGTGTCCACGCCGTCGAGTTCCCCGCCCAGCGGGATGTCGGTCATCACCAGATCGGGCCGCAATTCGTCAAAACGCGCCAGCGCCTCCTCGCCGGACCGGCAGGCGGCGACGACCTCATATCCCAGCTTTCCGACGTCGGCGGCGACGCTGGAACCATCGGGAGATTCGGTTTCAATGACGAGAATGCGGAGGCGGTCCAAACCACTCATGTGTATGAGTAGCTAATATATCTCTAATTATTAGCAAGTGCTATAAAAAACTGCATTTTACTTTGAACAAATCCACAATTCCACCGGGAAACCGCCTTGCTCCCCTGTCCGGACCTCGCAGGCGAGCGTGCCGCGGCGTCCGTCCCGGCCAAAGAAAGCCCACTCCGCCCGGCCGGCCCGCGCCGCCACCGGCAGCGCCGCGCCGTAGAAGCCGGAGGGATCGGAGGGTTGAAACAGCAGGTGCAGCGGCAGGCCGAGAGCCTCGGCCTCGCTGTGGCCGAAAAGCTCCGCAGCGGCCTCCGTCCAGTGTTTGACGCGGCCATTGGCGCCGGTCGCCAGCAAGGGTACGGGCGGCTCGCCAGTGAGGCGCTTACAAAGCGCCTCTCCTTGCTGCTGCGGCTCGGCTTGCTGTTGCGGTTCAATAGATTCGGCGGATCCGGCCTCCGGTGGCCGGGCGACGGCCTCGGCAGGCGCTTCGGGTGTTTTTTCCCGCTCAACGTCTGCCGGAGCAGGCACGGGCGACGGCCAGGACAGCGGGGTCTCGAAGAAATGCAGCGTGCCGTGGAATTCACCGTTGGCGGTGGGGATGCCGGCCAGGGTGAGGCGCATTTTCGGTGCGTCTTCGCCCGCCAGATGGACGGTCAGGCGCTGGTGCGTGCCGCCGGACTGGCGCAGCTCGCGCAGCGCGTCCTTGCGCGCGGCGGCGCTTTCCGGCACGAGCAGGGCGTCCACCGGCAGGCGGCGCAGTTCCGCCCTGGGCCGCTGGAAGAGGTCCAGCGCCGCGCGGTTGGCGTCATAGACCGCGCCGGTTTTGTCGGCGATGACGACCGGCAGCGGGTTGTCCTGAAAGAGCGCGCGGAATTTCGATTCCATGGCGTTGAGCTGCTCCTCCATCCGGCACTGCCCGGTCACGTCCTGAAAATAGACCAGCAAGCCGTCGCCCGCCAGCGAGGCCGGGCGCAGTTCGATCTCCTTGAGCAGCCCGTCGCGCGTGACCAGGGAAAAAGTCCGCGTGAGCTGCCGCCGCCACACGTCCTCCCGCCAGACGCGCCTAACCTCGGTGCGATGCTCCTTGTCTGGGCAGGCGAGGCCGAGCCATTCCTCCACCGTGCCGCCGGGTTCGATGGCCTGTCCGAAGAGATTGCGCAGGCGCGCGTTTTGCAGCAGCGCGCGGCCCTGCTCGTCCAGGACGAGGATGCCGCCCGGCAGCGCCTCCAACACGGACTGCCGCCGCGCCTCCCGCCGCGCCAGGGTCTGCTCGGCGTCGCGCAGGGCGCGCAACTCGCGTTGCAGGCGGGCCAAGTCCTCGCGCGCGGCGGCCAGATCAGCGCGGGTCTGGTCGTGTCCGGCCAGCGCTTTTTCCAGATCGGTCCGGGTTTTTGCGAGCAACTCGGCGCGGCGTTTTTCCTCCTCCGCTGCTGCCGACGGCTTGGCGAGGCCGTTGCCGACGGTCAACTCCCGGACCGGCGCGGGGGTAGGCAGTTGGATGCCGACCTTGGTCACGGCTTCGAAAGGTGACAGCCCGGTCAACCCCACGAGCACCCAGCGCCCAGGGCCTTCCCCATGACGTGCCAGCATCCAGCGGCAGGGCAGCACGCCCGCTTTGCCTTCGTCGCCGTGGCCGGAGCCGGCGGGCGGCGGTGTGTTCGATTTCAGAGTAATGATCTGCGGCGGTGTCTCGGGGGACTGCTGCAGGCGTCCGGTCAATTCTTCGAAAGTCTGTTTCAACCCCTGGCGGCCCGCCTCGTCCGCCAGCACTTCCCAGAGGTTGGTGGCGCCCTCGTCAAGCCCGCGCGCCAGGCTCAGCTCCGCGGCCCGGCGGTTCGCCGACAGGATGCGCCCTGCAGAGTCCAGGACGAAAAGCGGCAGCTCCATCGCGGACAGATCGAGATCGCCCAGCGCGGCGGACTCCGGGAGCGGGCCGGCGTTGGCGGAGCCGGTGAATTTCGTGCAGGTCACCACGACGCCCGCCACCGAGGCATCGCGTTTCTGGCGCCAGGGCCGCACCTCGCAGCGGAACAGCATGGGCGGCCCGCCCGCCGCCGCGTGCAGCGGGTGATCGCTGCGCATCGTGTAGCCTTGCAGCGCGCGTTCGTAGAGCTGCCGCCAGCCCGGATGCAGCTTGGGAAAAACCTCATACTGGCTGCGGCCCACCAGCGGCAGCGCCTGGCTGAGATTGAACTCCCGCACCCACTGCCGGTTGGCCAGGACGTAGCGCATCTGGCGGTCGAACATCGCGATCGCCACCGGCGTGTGCTCCACCACCACCGCCAGCGTGTCGAGCATGTCGGCGTCGTCGCAGGGGAGGGGACTTTTAGGCGTGGATTCGACGGGTTGGGGCAGGCGGGGTTGCACGATGGTTTTGAGAGCGGGCGAGGGCGAAGACATCGGGGGAAAACCTTATTAAGAACCCCAAAATATAGCGCCACCCGCACCTCTCAACAAGGCGAAACGACGAAAGTTTGCGACGCACCCGCGCGACAGCGCCCGCCCACCGGAGGGCGGGGCTCTGTTCCCGCCCATTCTTCCGCGGGCGGAGGCGGCGCGGAGCCGGGGGGGGCAGAGCGCAAAGAGCAGGGCGCAGGGCGACAAGCTCCGCGCCGCCGCTGCCCGCAAACAAATGGGCAGTAAGCAGTGCCGATACCCCCAAGGAGAGGCGCTTTGCAAGCGCCCACGCCCCGACTCGAAAACAAGCTCAAAACACCCCTGGACGCTGTGTTCCCCGCTCCCTACCCCCTGCAATGCACTTAAATGGGTGCTTCGGAAAGTAACTTGGGCGGCTTAGATAGAAAATATAGATGTTATGAAATGAGGCGCCTATATTTATGGAAATTTATTCCCCGTCATTCTTCCGCTTTTTTTCCCACCATGAAAACCCGTCCCATTCCTCATCGGCACAAAGCCGTTTCTTCAAGACGCGCGCTGGCAGCCGCCCGTTCAAAAAAAGTGACGGTCTCCCCCGCGTCAGCCCAAGCCACAGCCCCATCAAAGCCACCCGCAGGCACGAACCAGACGCATCCAGACTTGGCCGATCTCGTCACCTCCCACCGGCGCGGGGCGAAAATCTGGGCGCTGTGCTCGCCGGAAGGCGAGGTCTTCCGCTTTTGCAATCTCAAAGACTTTGTGGAGCAAAACGCGGAGCTTCTGGAGGCGGCGCTGCGCTCCGATGATGGGACGGAGGACGGCGTATCACTCAAGACCGCTTACATGTTTCTCTCCCGGCTCCGGCCCGGCCACCGGGGTTACCTGCCGGACTGGAGAGGCTGGACTTGGGCGGACACCGCCACAGCCGCCGCGCTCCAACCGCGCAAGGCGGCTTCAGCGCCGGGCCGCCCTGCGCCGGGGGCGAGACTTTCCCGCCTCCTCCAGGCGATCAAAGAACCGCTCGCTGCCGATAGCAAGCCTGAGCCGGCTCCGCTGCCGCCCGCCGCCACCCTCCCGCTCAATGAGGACATCTGCACCGCCAAGCAGGCGGCCGCTCTTCTGAACATCCCGCTGCCGACCATTTATTATCTCACGAAGAACGCCAAGCTGCCCAGCTTCCGCATCGGCGGACGCTGGAAATACCGCCGCTCCGATCTCCAGCTTCTCACTCTCAGTCAGGGAGGCGCGGAGTTCGATCAAGAGACATTGCGCGCGTCGCCGTTCCAGGAAGTGCTGCTGGAGTGCAAGGACAGCTCGGCGCTGGATGCCGTCAACACGCTTCTCGGCGCCGTGCAGACCGATGATCCGCAGTTTCCGCTCTCCCATCAAGTGACGTTCAAAGTGGCCAAGCAAGGCGGCTCCCTCGTGGCCACCCTGCGCCTGACACCGCGGCAGGGCCGCCCGCGCCATGCCGCCACGTCTGCGCAAACCGGGACCATGACCCGCCATTTGGGCGCCATCTAAACAAACTCTCGTGCTTCGGCGGGATCGCCTCGCAGGCGCTCCGATTCCAACGCCCGCCTTTTGCGTCTCTTCGCGCGGCTCATGAAAGCCCTACTGCTCCTCTCCCTCCTGCTCCTCGGCCCGTTGATTCTGGCATCTTCGGATTCGTCTTTTGATTCCGGTTCCTCCGCTCTGCTTCAAGACCAGAGAGACTTCACGGACGCGTCCGCGCCGCCATCCCAGGACGCCAGCATGCCAGATGCTATGGGAGATGCTCTGGGAGATGCCCTGAAAAACAAGCCGTCTTCCCATCCAGCCGCGCCCATCCCCGAGCCTTCCGGCGCGCTGCTCATCGCCGCCATCGGAGTCGCCATTCTGCTCCGCCGCCGCCGGTTTCAGCGCCGCACCGCAGCCGGCTGATCCCGGAGGGCGGGGCTCTGTTCCCGCCCATTTGTTTGCGGGCAGCGGCGGCGCGGAGCCGGGGGAGGCAGAGCGCAAAGAGCAGGGCGCAGGGCGGCAAGCTCCGCGCCACCGCTGCCCACAAACAAGCGGGCGGGAATGAAATCCCGCCAGAGGGTGATTGACAGGAGAAGAGATGGTTGGGTAGGATGCAAAAATGAAATGGCCGTCACGAGCTGTACTGTGGATATTGTTCTGGACAAGTTTGGGGTGGTGGGTGGCGGTGCAGACAGCAGGGTTTTGTTTGTTGAAAAGGGCATACAAGCTGATCGCACCATCAGTGGTGAAGGATATCCAGGCAGCCATTTATTTCCACTTGGCCGAATACGGAGATCTGCCGCGTGCTCCCGGCATGGACCAAGAAGGCAAAGACACGCTTTTGGAGTCGTCGGGGCCGTTTCTGGCCGGGCTTCTCGGAGAGGACGATTCATGGGGCAATACCAGGAGAATTGCTTTTCTTGCAGTCAACAAGGCGAAAGACGGGCGCAGGGGAATGATTGAGGATGAGTCGGGAATGCGGCTCGTTGATCCGTGGGGCAGAACTTACCGGGTGCTGCTGGATCATGACGGTGATAACAAGATTGCAAACCCGGATGTCTCCAATTCCGACAGGCGAATCCGCGATGAAGCTCCGGAACGGCTGCGAGCCCGCGTTGCCGTTTACAGCCTCGGAGAGGATGGAATTCCCAGGAGTCGCGATGATTACACTTCATGGCGGGATCCGCCGCCTCGTTCACGTTTCCAGTGGCATTGGTGGGAATTGGCGCCGCTTTTACTGCTTGGTTACAGCATCATCGGATTGTTCCTGACGCGACGGCGACGATGAAATACCGGGTGCCGCTCGCTGCCTACTGCCCAACGCTTACCGGCTCCGCGCCGCCTCCGCCCGCGAAAAAATGGGCGGGAACAGAGCCCCGCCCTCCGGGGGACGGGCGCTTACAAAGCGCCGCTCCTTGACTCCGCCAGTGCAGCAGCCGCTTCGGCGAGTTGCCACCTGAGCGGGCGGGCTTTTTCGGCGAGGGCGCGCTGGGCGGTCTCGTATTTGGCGCGGCCTTCGGGGGTTTCGATGGGGATGGGGTCGTAGCCGAGGTGGGCGAGGTCGTACGGGCTGGCGCGCATGTCGAGGGCGCGGCCTTCGGCGGCGAGGGCGAAGGCTTGGCCGACGAGGTCGGAGCCGATCCAGGGCCAGAGTTTGGCGGCCCATTTGTAGAGGTCCATGTTGGCGTGCAGGCAGGCGCCTTGCTCGAGATCGGGCCGGGTGTCGAGGGTGGGCTGGAAGGCGTTCAGCGGGGCGGCTTCGGGGGTGAAGAAACGGTAGGCGTCGTAGTGGGTGCAGCAGAGCGCTTGGGATTCGACAAAGGCGGCGAGTTGGCCGGGCGGCAGGCGGAGTTCGTACCCTTGGTGGCGGATTTGTTCCGGGGTTTGACGATAGACCATAGCCCACTCATGCAGGCCGTAGCAGCGGAAGAGCGGCGGGCGGTCGAGGATGCGGCGGCTGAGACCGGCGATCCAGGCGGCTTGGGCGCGGGTTTTTTCGGGGAGCTGGGCGGGGTCGAGTTGGAAGGTGGCGGGGGGCGCGGGATGCGATTGCCAATCGGGTCCGCTGAGGTGCGGGTGGGTTTCGAGGTCGGCGGGGTGGATTTCAATGGCGGTGTCGAGGGGCGGGAACCATTGCTTCAGCTTGCGGGGCGGGAAACTGTAATAGGTGAAGAGAAAGTCCTCCACCGGATGCTTGTGGCCGCGGGCGCGGCGCGCGAGGGCGGCGTCGGCGAGCGGGGCGACGCGGGCCTGGTGGGCGGCGGCACGAGGGAGCCAGGTGGCGCGGGGGAGCGGGGGCATTGGCTTTTTTTGACAGGATTGACGGGATTGGGGAGGATTAACAGGATTGGAGCGAGGGGGCCGCCTTGGAAAGGCGGGGTACGTTCGAGCTTCTTGCAAAACCTCTGTGTTCCTCTGTGCGCTCTGTGGTGAATCCCGGTTTTCCACCACAGAGAACACAGAGAGGCACAGAGGTTGATGCGGGTTTTGCAATTGGCTCGTTTGAATTTGATTTTTTCAGATGACAGGCGGAAAACGGCTGCTTAGATGGCACATGGGCGATATACCTCCTCTCGCGCTGAGTTTCGATGACGTTTTGTTGCTGCCTGGATTGAGCCAGGTATTGCCGTCCGATGTGGAATTGGGCAGCCGGTTGGGCGCGGACATCGTGTTGAACATCCCGGTGCTGTCGTCGGCGATGGATACGGTGACGGAGTCGGATCTGGCGATCGCGCTGGCGCGCGAGGGAGGCCTGGGCGTGATCCACCGCAACGCGCCGATCGACCACCAAGCGGAGCAGGTGGCGAAGGTGAAGCGCTCGGAGAACACCGTCATCCAAAATCCGCACCGCGTGCGGCCGGAGACGACGCTGGGCGAGGTGGCGCGGCTCATGCACGAGAAAGGCGTGAGCGGCTTCCCGGTGGTGGATGCGGAGGACCGGTTGAAGGGCATGGTGACGAGCCGGGACATGTGGTACATCGAGGCCGAGGCGACACCGGTGGCGGAGATCATGACGCCGCTCGCGCGGCTGATCACCGGCGCGCCGAACACGGGTTTTGACGAGGCTTTGAAGATTCTTTACACCCATCGCATCGAGAAACTGCCGCTGGTGGACGCGGACGGGCGGCTGGCGGGCCTGATCACGAAGCAGGACATCATCAAGCGCCAGATGTTCACCTCCGCCGCCAAGGACGCCAACGGCCAGCTTCGCGTGGGCGCGGCGGTGGGCGTGGGCGAGGATTGCATCGCGCGCGCCGTGGCGCTGAAGGCGGCGGGCGCGGACGCGGTGTTCATCGACGCTGCCACCGGCCACACCACGCGCGTGCTGCAAGTGGTGGAAAAACTGCGCGCCGCGCTCGGCGACGGCTTCCCCGTGGTGGCCGGCAACGTGGTGACGGCCCGCGGTGCGGAAGATTTGGCGGCGGCGGGAGTGACGGCGTTGAAAGTGGGCGTCGGCCCCGGCTCCATCTGCACGACACGGGTGATCTCCGGCGTCGGCATGCCGCAGTTCACCGCCGTGCAGGTGGTGGCCGAAGTGTGCCGGCCGCGCGGCGTCATCGTGATCGCCGACGGCGGCATCCGCTACTCCGGCGACATCGTGAAGGCGCTGGCGGCGGGCGCGGATTGCGTGATGCTGGGATCGCTGCTCGCTGGCACGGCGGAGAGCCCCGGCAACATGGTGAAATGGCAGGGCCGCACCTTCAAAGAGTACCGTGGCATGGGCTCCCTCAAAGCGATGCGCAAAGGCTCCGGCGACCGCTACGGCCAAAACTCGTCCGGCAAACTGGTGCCGGAAGGCGTGGAAGCGCGGGTGCCGTTCAAAGGACCGCTCTCCGACGTGATGTTCCAACTCATGGGCGGCCTGCGCTCCGGCATGGGTTACGTGGGCGCGCGCAACCTGGACGAGCTGCGCGAGAAGGCGCAGTTCGCGCGCATCACCGCCGGCGGCCTCAAGGAAAGCCATCCGCACGACGTAGTCATCACCGAAGAGCCGGTGAACTACGAGCCGGTGAACTGAACGCATTTGAAACAAAAAAGATGACAGAGGAATGGGGACAAAGGAATCCAACATCAGACAAAGCAGTTTTCGCTTTGAATTCATTCCCCTGTCCCCATTCCTCTGTCTTCCTTCCTTAGCTTGTCTGATTCTGACATGAACGACCACGAAGTCGCCGTCCTCGATTACGGCTCCCAATACACTCAACTGATCGTCCGCCGCGTGCGCGAGCTGGGCTACATGGCACATCTCTATCCGCCGGCGGAACTGGCATCGTTGCAGAATCCGGGCGCGATCATTTTGTCCGGCGGTCCGCGCAGCACCTCGGAGGCGGACGCGCCGGACGTGGATTTTGAAAAGCTGCGCGCGTTCGGCGTGCCGGTGCTCGGCGTCTGCTACGGCATGCAACTGCTGAACATCAAGCACGGCGGCACCGTGCGGCCCGGCGTCACGCGCGAGTACGGCCCGGCACGGCTCGTGGTGAGAGAGGCGGCGGCTTTGTTCGAGGGCGTGTCCCACGAATCGCAAATCTGGATGAGCCACTCGGACACGGTCAGCGACCTCAGCGCGGGCGTCGAAGTGATCGCCACCAACGAGGACGCGGTGCCGGTGGCGTTGCGCTTCGGGGAGCGCTGCTGGGGCATCCAGTTCCACCCGGAGGTGACGCATTCCCACGAGGGCACGCTGATTTTGAAAAACTTCCTCACCCGCTCCGGCGCCAAGCTGGCGCGCTTCGACATCCAGGCGTTCAAGGCGCGGATGCTCGATCAAATCCGCGCGGACGTGGCCGGGCGCGAGGTGGTGTGCGGCGTCTCCGGCGGCGTGGACAGCACCGTGCTGGCCGTGCTGCTGCATCGCGCCGGCGTGCAGGTGCGCTGCATCTACATCGACACCGGCTTGATGCGGAAAAACGAGACCGCGGAAGTGGTGGAGCAGTTCCAGGAAGTCGGTGTGCCCATCGAGGTGGTGGACGCGAGTGCCATCTTCCTCGGCGCGCTCGCCGGCGTCAGCGATCCCGAGCAAAAGCGGCGCATCATCGGCGAGCTGTTCGTGGACGAATTTTGGAAAGTGGCGGACCGCGTGGAGTTGCTGGCGCAGGGCACGCTGTACCCGGACGTGATCGAGAGCGCGTCGAGCGGCTCCATCGCCTCCAAGATCAAGACGCATCACAACCGCGTGGACCGCATCCTGGAATTGAAAAAGGAAGGCAAGGTGCTGGAGCCGCTGGCCGAGTTGTTCAAGGACGAGGTGCGCGCGCTCGGCGCCACGCTCGGCATCCCGCATCGCGCCCTGTGGCGGCATCCGTTTCCGGGGCCGGGCCTGGCGGTGCGCGTGCCGGGAGAGATCACCGTGGAAAAACTCGACATCACGCGCGAAGCGGACGCCGTTTTCATCGGCGAACTGCGCCGCAGCGGCTGGTATGAACGCGTCTGGCAGGCCTACGCCGCGCTGCTGCCGGTGAAGACCGTGGGCGTGAAGGGCGACGAACGCTCCTACGAGCAAGCCATCTCCCTGCGAGCCGTGATCAGCGAGGACGCCATGACCGCCGACTGGGTGGAGCTGCCCTACGAAGTGCTGCGCGCCGCCTCCAACAAGATTTTGAATTCCGTCAAAGGCGTCAACCGCGTGCTCTACGACATCTCGACCAAGCCGCCGGCCAGCATCGAGTGGGAGTAGCGCAGCGCGGGCATTCTTGCCTGCGTTTGACGCCGCCGAAAAACTCATGCGCAAGCCGGCCCATCCCGCTGAGATGGACAGTAAGGCGGACGTGCCGTCCGCCTCGTCAAGCGGGCTTTCAGCCCGCTCTATTTCCCTCTAACAACCCTCTGAACCTAAAAACCGAGTTGATGGTTGGTAGTTGAGTGTTGATAGTTCAAAACCAGCGGCCTACGCCGAAAGCACCACTTGCCCGGAGAGTGAGTCACTAACGCGGCACAAGTCGCTCATTTTCAGTCTATCAACCATCAACTTTCAACCATCAACCCCGCTTTTAGGCTGAACGGTTGTCTGCATCCGCTTGTGTTCGGGTTCATTCGTAGTGTGTCCAGAGCCGAAGGACTTTGATGATCTTCTCCTCTTCGATCACCTGATAAACGATCCGATGTTGGATGTTGATTCGACGAGAGTAAGCCCCTTTCAAGTCTCCAAGTAACGCCTCGAAAGGCGGTGGTGATGCAAAAGGGTTCCCTGAAATAAGCTCAATTAATTCTCGGACCCTTGCTGCCAGATGGCTGCCCTTGAGCTTTTTGGCGTCCTTCTGAGCTTGCCGGGCAAATGCCACTTTATAGCTCACAGATCAATGTCCTCGCTGCATTCATCAAGCTCCGCCTTCATTCCCTCCAAAATGGAGTCTCTCATCCCGGGAATATCGAGGAGATAAAGGGTTTCCTGGAGCGCGCGCCAATCGGGCTCTGAGAGTAAAACTGCATTGCCACGCTTCCCAGTGATCTGAACCGGTTCATGATCTTGAAGCGTGGAATCAATCAGATTGTAGAGATCTGCTCGTGCAGATGTCGCTGTGACTGTTTTCACATTGAAAGCGTGCGCTATTGCGTTCGGTTTTGCAAGTGGAATTTACCCGATCAAGGTCAGCCAACCGCTGGGGCGCGGCGGGCGTCAATCGCAAGTGGCGAGTTGGAGTTAAGGAAAGCATGGAAAACGCAGCGGCCTCAGCGGTTAGACGCCATGATGGCTGAAGCCTCCTGCCTGGGCGGCGTTTGTCCCGCCCTTTCAGGGCTGGGCCTGGAGGTGGTGTGGGTGGCGCTGTTGCCGCAGGGCGGCGCTCGGCGGGGCCTCGCTTGCCCCGGGCTGGGGTTGTGCCGCCCCGTTGGGCTGGAGGGCTCTCGGCAAGGATGTCATCAAGGAGTTGCGCTTGTACGTGCAAGGCTGGCTGAACTGCTTCAGCCTCAGCCACGCTTACAGCCAAGTGCTGGAACTGATCCGGTGTGGATGATCAGGCGTTGCGTCTGCGGCGGAGCAACTCGAAGAATCCAGCCGCGGCAAACAGCAACGCACCGGAGGGTTCTGGAACGGGAGCGTTTGAGGCGATGATCACGTTATCGAGACGCCAATCATCGCGTGCGTTGTTCGCGGGACCTACAGCACCGTAAACCTGGAATGCAAGCGTGGCGGTATCCGCACCGCCGTAGTCAGGAATGGTCAGCGCGAAGCGTGTCCAGGTGTTTTTGGGGAAGTTTAAGAACTCCGTGTCGCTACTGGCGCTGGTGTAGCCCGCGTCGAGACTGGCTCCGTTAAAGGCTCCGGAGTAGGCGTTCAGGGTCGCCGTGCTATTGCCGTGGGTGCGGAACCCGGCGTATCGGACGCCGTCGAGAACGACGTCAAAATTGGAGTTCAAGCCTTGAGGAATGCCTTCGGCCCAGTAGAGGTCGAACCAGACGGTAATATCTCCGTTAGCGTCCAGGGCGGAGTGAAGTCCGGAGACGTCCTGGCGGAGGGTGATCCATTGGGCGGGGTCGTTGGCGTAGATCGTGTCTTCAAAAACAACGACGGAACCCGTGCCGGGATTGGCGACGGAGGCGGTGAGGGGGTCGTAGGCGAGATTGCTGGCGGTACTCTCCCAACCAGGTTCGTAGCTAAACTGGAAGTCGCCGTTGTTGGGAGGAGCGCTCAGATCGACTGTCCAACCATCACGGCTGCCGGCGAAGGAGCCGTTGGTGAGGAGGTTGATCTGAGCGTGGATCGACGGGGCAAAAGTCAGCAGCGCGGCTGCCAGCACGATGGGGGATGATGTGTTTCTCATATTGATTGCAGGGTGTTAACTGACAAGATGTTGGCCCGCTGGACGTTATAGACATGCCGTCTGTTTTAATAACATCTATATCAATTATCTGAGCCGTCCGAATGACTATCCGAATCGCCCAAAATAATTTAAAATTATTTGAATAACTGTAAGATCGAACAGGATGTCCGCGACATTCACGACCCCTTCCACCGTGGACACGTTCCCCGGCCGGGCGTCCTTTAGGTATCCGGCGGGCACGTTCTATCTTTGGCGTGAGAAATGAAGGGAACACCGCAGAGAAGGGATAAGCGCAGAGGGTTGATTCCCAGAGCCTTTCTCTGCGCTCATCCGATCTCTGCGGTGTCTCTTTCTTCATCTTCCTTTCCCCAAGCTCCGCGCCGCCTCCGCCCGCAAAAAAGTGGGACGCGCCCAACGCGTCCCTACCGGATGGCAGGGACGCGCTGCGCCGCCCCGTTGGGGCTGGAGGGCTCGCGGCAAGGATTCCCAAGACTCGCCACCGCTCGCCGGTTCAAAAGACGCCCTCCATCCCCGCTCAATCGGGCTTCGAGACGCATCACTCGCATCCTGTGGGATATCTGGTGGCATTTTTTTGCCCGTTGTTTTTTGTCAAGAAATTGCACCTGACCTGGCTGAGCGAATCAGTCAGTCGTGAGAACCCGATTCGCCTTTGGTTGGCGAGTCACAGGTCCGAAGGTTCAAGTCCTGTATGCTTTGCGATACGTGCCAACATGCGAGGACCAATCTCGGCGCCATCGTGAAAGGAAAAAACAAAATCCGGCCAACCTATGCGCTCAAGAACACGATGAGAACCTCCTGTCTCACGCTTGATCGCCCACCCAATCTTCAGAAGAGCTTTCAGAACTCTGCGAGCTTCGACGGAGCCCCAGGTGCTCATGCGGAAACTGTGAAAACCTCGGCTAATTCTGGCGATTCTTCACCCGATTCGATTCGGTCAGCTAAAATTCGGAGAACCAAGGCTTCAACTTTCAAAATCGCCTCCTTCGCGGTGGCTCCATAGACCATCGCACCAGGAATTCCGGTCACTTCGGCAATGAAGCGACCATCCTCCTCCGTTTCAACTTCGACCTTCATGCGATTAGGATGCACTGGAACGCTTCCGAAGCAAGTCGAATACACTTCACGCTGGCAGGGACGCGCTGTGTCGCGTCCCTGATCTTCGAGGGGGGGCGGAGGCGGTTGGGTGGCGCGGAGCCTTGTCCGCAGCCCTGACACACCCCCAAGCTCCGCGCCGCCTCCGCCCGCGAAAAAGTGGGACGCGCCCAACGCGTCCCTACCGGATGGCAGGGACGCGCTGCGCCGCCCCGTTGGGGCTGGAGGGCTCGCGGCAAGGATTCCCAAGACTCGCCACCGCTCGCCGGTTCAAAAGACGCCCTCCATCCCCGCTCAATCGGGCTTCGAGACGCATCACTCGCATCCTGTGGGATATCTGGTGGCATTTTTTTGCCCGTTATTTTTTGTCAAGAAATTGCACCCTGACCCCGTTTCCCCCCGTTTCCCCGTTTTCCCGTTTCCTGACCCCGTTTCCCGTTTCCCAAGTCACCGCCTCCCCCCACGCGCAGCGTCACTTTTTTCACTTCGCTAGGGGGACGGCTGTTTTTTGGTTTTGCCCGTAATTTCCCTCTAACAACCCTCTGAAAGAAAGGTCTTCGTCCAGATCGGGCCAATGCAACCCAAAAGGTGAGATCTCAATGTTGTTGAGTTGATTGGGCGTGCCTTTGGCAAGCCGGGGATTCCGGCTTGCGGGAAACCGCACTTCAACACCGCTATCCATTTCGATCAGGATATGGCCATCCCGGTAGATCGCTTTTTTCGCTCTGTCAGCCAAGGTGTTCATGCCACTTCTCAATGATAATGTTCTGTTTTCTTCCGCAAGTTCTTGCGCCCGCGTCAATTCACGAATCTTCAACCCGAATGACTCTCGAAGTTCAACGGCATCTTCCACGTCAAAAATGGCTTCGCCCCCGCCTTTCCGGACATGGACATGGATGGGGCGATGATCATTGCTGTAAAATGCGAATTTGAAGCCGTCTCGCTCAAAAACCAATGGCATCGGCCCATCCTACGGCCCCTGCGGCAAAAAGCGATGTTTTTTCCAGATTTTACGGTTACGGCTCAGCCCGCCCGACCCTCCCCCTGCTGACCTGTTCCCCAACCGGGCGCCCTTCCGGGACATCCGGCTGGCACGTTCTATCTTTGGCGTGGGAAATGAAGGAAACACCGCAGAGATCGGATGAGCGCAGAGGGTTGATTCCCAGAGCCTTTCTCTGCGCTCATCCGATCTCTGCGGTGTCTCTTTCTTCATCTTCCTTTCCCCAAGCTCCGCGCCGCCTCCGCCCGCAAAAAAGTGGGACGCGCCCAACGCGTCCCTACCGGATGGCAGGGACGCGCTGCGCCGCCTCGTTGGGGCTGGAGGGCTCGCGGCAAGGATTCCCAAGACTCGCCATCGTCCCCGGTTCAAAAGACGCCCTCCATCCCCCCGCTCAATCGGGCTTCGAGACGCATCACTCGCATCCCGTGGGATGTCTGGGAACATCTTTTTACCCGTTATCTTTTTGTCAAGAAATTGCACCCTGACCCCGTTTTCCCCGTTTTCCCCTGACCCCGTTTTCCCTGACACACCCCCAAGCTCCGCGCCGCCTCCGCCCGCGAAAAAGTGGGACGCGCCCAACGCGTCCCTACCAGATGCAGGGACGCGCTGCGCCGCCCCGTTGGGGCTGGAGGGTTCGCGGCAAGGATTCCCAAAACTCGCCATCGCCCCCGGTTAAAAAGACGCCTTCTATCCCCCGCTCAATCGGACTTCGAGACGCATCACTCATATCCCGTGAGATGCCCGGGAACATCTTTTTGCCCGTCATCTTTTTGTCAAGAAGTGGCAGCCTGCCCCCCATTTACCCATTTACTAAAAGCCTCCAAAATCGAAGAAATCGCTGTCGCTCGATGAAGAAGTCAGGTCGCTTAAATGGCTGTTCATCTCTCTTAGTTCGTGGAGCGCCTGCTGTCTTTGCGAGATTGCGAATCTACGGAGCATCTGCTGTCTCTGCGAGATTGCAAACGCATCGGCTGCACTAAGTTCTCGCGGAGCCGATGTACTGGAAGCATGGTGTGTCAGTCCGCGACGCGGTCTTGGCGGCGGAGTCTTCTTTTTTGGGCTGGGGCGGGAAAGCCACTTCCAAAACTTGTGGCCACCAACTACCGAGAGCTTGGCGATCTGCCCGGCTCCGTCGAGAGCTAACACACCTGCTTGTGCAAAAGCGCGCCGGGCCTGCTTTGCCAATTGTGCCGCTGGTTGATCCACAGCCTGTTGTTTACGTGGGCTCTTGGCGGTGGTTGTAGTAGTGACACGCTGTGGCTTCTTTTTTGGTTCCGGCGTGGCCGTCTTGCGTGCCTTGGGAGCTTTAGTAGCAGTCTGTTGTTTACGTGGGCTCTTGGTGGTGGTTGTAGTGGTGACGCGCTGTGGCTTCTTTTTTGGTTTCGGCGTGGCCGTCTTGCGCGCCTTGGGAACTTTAGTAGCAGGGACAATAAACTGTTCCTTGCAAGACCTGCATGTACGGACGCTCCGCGGGAAGGGCACTGTCGCTCTGGTCTCGTGTGAACAGTGAGGGCAAATGATGAGCGCTTTCATGTTGAGAATGACGTAGCAACGCCGAGTAGACGCAAATCACAAACAAATTTCATCTACACAAACTCTTGATGGAAAATATAATTCCGATGATGCTGAACAGTATGCTGCAAAGAGCAAGTATGGTTGCGATACGGACGACAATCTGCGGATGATCAAGAGCAGCCCTCAGTTGTGAGTACCATCCTTTAACAGGATTGATATTCAGGTCAGCATCACTCTTGGTGGCAAGGCCACCGAGACGATCCCGATACCAACCGCTAATGACTAGCGCGGTTTCGGTCTGCCAATCTTTAATGGATATGCGAGGAGGTTGGTTGTATCCGCGTATGAAATTCTCATCAATCGCGAGTGCCTCACAGTAAACCTTCTTTCCTGTGGTGGGATTGTGAATACGAACCACTTGCCGGTCAGCAACTGCCGACGACCCAATCCAAACCCAACCTTGGTTTAGATCTTCCGTCGTTGCTGCAAAAATCTGAAAACGTCCCATTAGAATCGAGTAACTATAAGATCATTTTTTGTGTTTGTCAACGGCCCTAGGGTATTCATTCCCCTGTCATTCCCCCTTCAAAACCCCGGCGCGCCAGAGGAGTTCTTGTTCGATGCCGCGGGCTAGGCGGTAGCGGGGGGCTTGGGCGGGGAGGTCGGGGAGGCGGTTCCAGGCGGTGAAGAGTTCGTGCAGGAGTTCGGACAGGTTTTGGGTGAGCAGGTGGTCGTGCGCCAATAGGAAGGTCTCCGCGGCCATGAAGTCGCCGTGGCGGATGAGGAAGCGGGCCCAATCGGTGGCGAGGGCGGGGGTGGGGCCGGTGGTGTTTTCGGCGTGGCGGAGGGCGGCTTCCAGGAGTTCGCGGGCGAGGCCGGGCTGGCTGGCTTTTTCAAAGGCGGCGGCCCACTCGGCGGGGCGCGCGCCGCCGGGCGGGGTTTGGTGGACGGTTTCGGAGAACAGCTCGCGCAGGGTGTGCTCGCGGCCCAGGGCGTGGGCGGCCTCGGCCATGACGGGCAGGCGGCGGCCCTGGCGGCGCAGAGTGGGGAGGTCGCCGGCGAAGGTGGCGGCTTCCCAGGCTTCCTGGGGGTGGCCGGCGTCAAGCAGGCGGCGGGCGGCTTGCTCGATGCAGCGGCGGTCGTCGTCGCTGCGGGCGGTCTCGCGCCAAGCGCGCAGGATGGTGTCAAACGCGCCATCCGGCCAGTGCGCGGCCCAGCAGCAGAGCGCGGCTCCGGCGAGGACGCGGTCGGGGCTGGTACGGGTCTGGGCGAGCAGAAAGGCGGTCCAGGCGGCAGCTTCGTCCTTTTTGTCCCTGCTGTCCCTTCCGTCCTTCACAGCCGCAGCCTGCCCCGCCAGCCAGTCAAGCAGCAGGCGCTCAGTTTCAGCGTCACGCCCGCCGCCGCGGAAGAGCGGCTTCAAATGACCGGGCAGCGCCTCGGCGCCGGCGCCCTCGGCTTGATCCGCGGCCAGCAGGCGTGCCTGCTCCAGCCGCAGGCGGAAGCGGTCCGGTTCTTTTTTAGCGCGGCGCTCGGCCTGGATGACGAGGTTCAGGGCTTCAGTGCCGCGGCCGTGGCGGCGCAGCACTTGGGCGAGGCTGGTGACGGTGGCGGGGTCGTGATGCTCGACGGCGCGCAGTTTCAAGGGCCGCAGACCCTCGGTGTCGCCCTGGGCGGCGGCGAGTTCCGCCTCGAGCAGCAGCGCCTCGTGCTCAAGCGGGCCGGGGCCGGGCGCGGGCGGGTGGGCGCGCAGGAGGGCGAGCGCGGTGTCTTTTTTCCCCTGACCGGCGAGGATGCGGGCGCGGCACAGGGCGCTTTCGGTGTCGGGGTCGAGGCCGTCGTCGTCGTGATGGAGGAAGCAGTCGTGGTATTTGCCCCAGGCTTCGAGGGCTTCGGCGGGCTGGCCGAGGCGCTCCAGCAGGCGGGCCAGCTCGCGCAGGTAGGCGGTCTCCGGCGGCAGGCGGCCGGGCAGGGTGGGGACTTTGTTTTCCCGATAGGCGCGGCGGCGCAGTTCCGCGAGGTCGAAATCCATGGCGAGGAAGCGCGCGTGCATTTCCCGCAGGGCTTCGTCGCCGGGCGTGGGCGGCTTGAAGGGGGGCACGGCGTTGACGAGCTGGATGGAAAAGCTTTTGCCGGGCTCGACTTCGCGCGCGGTCTCGCTGGCGCGCAGCAGCCATTGGGCGTACTCGCTGTTGGTGGGGGCGCGCTCGGGCAGCAGGCGAAAGACTTCGATGGCCTCGCGGGACATGCCGGCGGTCTCGAGTTTCGAGCCCAGCTCGGCCAGCAATTCCACGGAGGATTCGGCGCGCATGTCCACCGGGGCCAGCCAGTTGCGGATGAGGCGGAGGCGGTTGGGGTGGTCGGCGCGGCGCAGGGTGCGGAGCAGCTCGGCCACGCGCAGTTCGTTGAATTCGTAACCGGGACGCGGGCCGAGCTGGACGGCGCCCCAGCGCCCCAGCAAGCGCCGCTCGGCCGCCGCCGAGACATTGGCGAGGCCCTGCTGCGTGAACTGCCCGCCGATCTCGCGCGTCTCCTCCCACAAGCTCTGCGCCTGCGGCACTTCCTCGAAACGCAGGGAGCCTTGCGGCATGAGGCCGCCGGGCCTCATGCCGAGCGGGCGGTTGCCGAGAAAATCCTCGCGCATCCAGCGATCCAGCCGGTCCACTGCCTGCGGCGCGGCTCCGGCCAGCCCGGCCACGGCGGCGCGGCGCAGTTGCGTCATGTCCGAGGGCGGCGTTTTTTGCAGGCGTTCCCAGGCCAGCGCCAGCGCGTCGTCGCGCTCCTGGCGGGAGGTGGCCGTGCGCGCCAGCGCGCCGACGCTGTGCAGGAAGGGATCGTACACGCCGCGGTAGCGTTCCGGCTGCGCCGGCGCCTGCACCGCCAAACCCAGATAATGCCGCGCCAAATCCCGCCGCTCCGCCGCGCTGGCGATGCGCGCCAAGCTCAACGCAAATCCCGCGCCGAGGGCGCGCGAGTCCCGGCGCAACCACTCGCCGAGCGCCAGTGCCGGTTCGTAGCGCTGGCGATCCTCCAGCCGTTGTGTGATCTCCCAAAGCGCCGTGTTCGGCAGCAGGCCGGAGTCCGCCAGCAGCGTCATTTCCTCCGTGAAAACAACGTGCCCCGGCACGTCGGCGAGCGCCATGACGCCGGCGGACAGCATGCGCCGCAGCCGCTCGGTATCAGCTTCCGGGCGGCTCTCCTGAAACTGCCGCGCCCAGTCCAGCAGCGCTGGCATCTGACGCGCGCGCAGCAGCAGCCAGACGCGGGCGAAATCCGCCTCCAGACCCGCCGCGCGCTCGCCGAGCAAGCGGTCGAGCAGGTCCGGCAGTTCCGCGTGACCGGCGGGCGCGCAGGAAAAAAGCGCCCACAGCGTCTCCACGGGTTGCTTCGTCTGGACAGCCGGTGTCGTCCAGCGGGCGCGCCATGTTTTTACCGCGCCCGGCCCCTCGGCCTCGTGCAGGCGGGCCAGTTCCTCGATGGCGCGCAGGCGTTGCATCGCGGCCTGCTCCGGCAGGCGGGCGAACTCCGGGCGCGGCAGGCGCAGGAAAGTCCGCAGGCTTTCCAGTTCGGTGTCTTCCAGGCCGTTGACCAATCCGAGCAAGTCCGTCACATCCGCCGCCGTGCCGCGCTTGCCGGGCTGGCGGACGCTGGTGAGCGGCAGCGGCACGGAGGGAAAAACCGGAGGCGGCCCGGCGGCGCGTTCGGGCGCTGCCGCCAGCAATTCCTCCAGAAGCGCGCGCGCCGCCTCCACGTCGCCCAGCCGCACGCACAGCAGCGCCAATTCCAGCCGTGCCCGACCGTCCCAAGGGCGCACCCGTGTTATTTGCTCCAGCACCCGGCGCTGCGCTTCTTCCTGGCCGGTTTCCTGGTAGTGCTTGGCCAGGTCTTGCAGCGCCCGCACGTCCTGGGAGAAACGCCGCTCCAACCGGCGCCGCGCCTGATCCGCCTCGGCGATTTGAAAATCCCGCTCCAGCAGTTCGACCAGCAGGCGGTTTTCCTTCGACACCTCGCCCGGCGGCGCGGCGGCGGCGATTTGTTTTTGGAAATACACCGCCAGCGCCACGTCCTCCACCCGCAGCGCCGCGTCGCGCAACTGCTCCAGAGAAAACGGCGTGTCCGGTGCGGTGTAGTAGGCGCGTTTCATGGCCGCGAAAGCCGCCTCCGGCTCGTCCGCACGCAGGTGAACCTGGGCCAGCGCCTCGGGGTAAAAACCGTCGAACGGATGCCGCGCCGCCGCCGCGGCCAGCGCCGCTGCGACCGAGTCGAGCCGTTCTTCGCGCACGGCGGCCTCCAGTTCGCGGCCGGAACTGTCCGCCGCGGTCAGGCGGTCGAGGAAGCGTTTGAAAGCCTCCCGCCGCCGGCCCACGTCGGTTTCCAACTCGACCACGCGCAGCCCGGTGGCGACGTGGCCCTGCACGTCCTGCAAGGCCAGCATCAACTCCGCCTGACGCTCCAGCAGCGGGATGGCCGCCGCGCCGGAAACGCGCGCCGCCGCGGTCTGCCAGAGGCGCAGCGCGTCCTCCCGGCGGCGTTGCAGGATCAGCACGCGGCTCAGCGCGGAGAGCAGCAGGTCGTTGGCTGGCTCCTGGCGCAGCGCCTCCTCCAGCACCCGCGCCGCCTCGACGCCCACCAACCCCGGCGCGGCGCCGCCGAAGTCAGCCTCCCGCCGCGCCGCCACGTCGCGCCGCTGCTGATCCGCCTCCAGCAAAAGCTCCACCTCGCGCAGCAGATAACGCGTCCGATTGGCCGGATCCCGCTGCTTGAGGCGGCCCAGCACGCGCAGCGCCAGCGCCCGGTTGGCGTCCGTCTGCGCCAGTTCCAGCAGCAGGTTTTCCGCTTCCAGGGAAAGCTCGCGCGGCGCGCCGGTGACGGGATCGAAGGCCAGCAAACGCAGCATTTCATAGGCCGCCGCCAGTTCCCCGCAACGCAGCGCCCACCACGCGGCGCGGAATTGCTGCGCCTGCTCTTTCGCGCGCGCCTCCGCCAGCAGACGCTCCAGCTCCCGCCGCATCAGATCGGACGGCCCGGCGTCCGGCGGCGGATCGTCGCTGGCGAACTGGCTGCCGGTGAACACGCTGGGCAGGCGGAATTCCTCCCCGGCACGCAGAGGTCCGGCGACGGCTCCCGATGTCTCGCCGCCATGCAGCAACGCCAGCAGCCGCTCGTCCGCCTCCAGGCGTTCGTCGTCCGTGCTCGCGGCCTGCCAGGCTTTTTCCAGCCAGATTTTCGCCTCGGCCTCGTCTTTTTTCTCCTCTCCGTCCACCAGCAGGTCCGCCAGCCGCAGCCATTCCTCGCGGCCCGCGTCCGGCAGCGCCGCCGCCATGCGCGCGCGCTCCAGCGCGCCCGCCAGATCGTTGCCGCCGGCCAGGAACGCCGTCACCTCCGCCAGCCGGCGGCGTTGATCCTCCGGCTTCGCCGCGTCCTGCGTATAGGCGTCCAGCACCGCCTGCGCCGCCTCCGTCTGCCGCCGCGCGCGCAGATGCCCGGCCAGATCGAAGACCGCCTCCGCGCGGCCCGGCTCCCGCCGCACCCGCTCGCGCAACAGCCGTTCCGCCGCCGCATCCAGCGCGTGCTGGCGGGCAAAGGCCAGCGCCTCTTTTTCCACGTCCGCCCGGCCCGGCGCGGATTCGATCAAGGCCAGCAAGCGCGCCGAAGCCGCTTCCGCGTCGCCGGAGCGCAGGTCGGCCTCACAACGCAGCAGCACCCAGCCCGTCGGCGCGCGTCCGCCCGCCGCCGACAGCTTCGCGTCCAGCCAAGCCTTCATTTCCTCGACCTCGCCTTGATCGAGCAGCGCGCGTGCCCATTCCCAGCGATAACTCTCATCCTGCGGCGCGACCTCCACCAGCCGCCGCAGCGCCGCCAGCCGTTCCTCCGCGTTTACCGCCAGCGTGTGAAAAGCCGCCAGCTCGTGCAGCGCCGCCTCCCGGCCCGCCGGGGGCGCGGCGTCCGCCGCGGTCTCCAACGCCGCGCGCAACTCCTCCAGCCGCCCGAACCGCTCATGCAGCCGCACCCGCTCCCGGAACAACTCCGCGTGCCGACCATCCCGGAAATGCGTCAGATCCAGCCCCTGCCGCAGCGCCGCGTTCGCTTCCTCGAACTGATCCGCGTGCGCTTGGATGCGCGCCAAGTCCTGCAACGCCGCCAGCTTTTCCCCGGGGGCCGCCTGCTCCGCCAGCGTCTTGAAAAACACCGCCGCGCGCGCCGACAACCCGGCCTGCAACAGCCGCCGCGCCACCTGCCGCGCCAAGTCCAGGCTGCCCGGCTGCTCCGCCGCCGCTTTTTCCCAAAACGCCGCCGCCCGCTCCACCTGCTCCGCGCCCAGCGCCAAATCCCCCGCCTCCAGCCAAGCCGCCACCCGCTCCGCGCCACCCGCCGGCAGCGCCGCCGCCAGCGACTCGTAACGCGTCAGCGCGCGCTCCCGCTCCCCCAGCTCCGCCGCCGCCCGCGCCGCCGCACGCAAGGCGTGGCGGTTGTCTGGATGCGCCGCCGCCACCTCCTCGTAGATCGCCGCCGCCGCTGCCAGATCACCCTTGCGGGCCAGCAGATGCGCGTGAACCAGCCGCACCGAAGGATGCGGCCGCGCCGCCGCCTGCGCCGCGATGTTCCCGATCAACAACTCCGTCTGCCCATGCGTCTCATACAGCCGCCACAACAAATCCAGCACCCGTCCCTGCTCCGGCTGCTCCACCAGCAAAGCCAGATACTCGTTCGCCAGCCGCGACTCCCGCTCCGTCCAAGCCGGCGCGCCCGCCTTCGATTCCGGCTGCGCCTGAGCCAAAGCCGCCGCCCCGGCCACGCAAAACAGCGCGGCCAGCCGCAAAAAAACAACGGCGAATCCGTTCATGGCGTCAATCAAAACCCGGCACACCCTATCCTATACGCTCCAGGAACGATGCGCAATCAGCGGAGCAATGGCGCAAAGCGCTCAAGGAGAGGCGGTTTGCAACCGCCCCCGCACCGGAGGGCGGGATTGTATTCCCGCCCATTCTTTCGTGGGCGGAGGCGGCGCGGAGCCGGGGCAAGGCACGGGGCGCAGCATGAACAACGCACCCGCCCCAAAAAGGAGGAAAGATGACAGAGGAATGGCGACAGGGGAATGATGGGAAGAAGGAAAAGACAGAATCATGAAGGGTAAAATCATGGATTGGATGTGACACCGCAGAGATGGGATGAGTGCAGAGAAAGGTTTTCGGAATCCAAACTCTGCGCTCGTCCCATCTCTGCGGTGTCCCCTTTTTCCATGGGCGGAGGCGGCGCGGAGCAGGGCAGGCGGGATGGCTACTTTTTCCGCCCCGTCCACACCGGCCACCATGAGGCGAACTCGGACGGACGGATGCGGGAGCGGGCGATGCTGCCCTCGGTGAGGGCGAGCAGCCGTTCCTCCACCACTTGGATGAAACGCGCGCGGTCCGATGCGGTGACGTTTTGCGTTGCCCAGCGCTGGATGTAGCGCGCGGCGGCGGGCTTGTCCAAGCCGCTCACCACCACATCGCGGATGCGATCTTTGATTTCGTCCCGGTAGCGCAGCAGCAGCGGATCGGGGTCGCCGATCTCCTGGCGGATGGCAGCGTAACGGCCGGCGGAGCGTTCGTAAGCCCACGCGAACACATCCCGCAGCAGCTCCACGCGGTTCAATTCATACACGGCGATGATGCCGTCCGTGTAGTGCCGCACGGGCACATCGACAAACGACAGCGGCGCCATGTTTTTCCGGATCAACGGCAGGTTGGCGGCGAGGCGCGACGAGCGTTTGTTGCCGTCCTCGAAGGGCTGCAAATACGGCAGGTGAACCATGAGGAAAAAACAGCACTCCAGCGGGTCTTCGATCGCCCCGGCCTTTTTCAGGATGAGATCGAAGCATTCCTCGATCACCTGGGGATGATTCACCGGATGGTAAACGGTGCCGCCGATGCCCACGGGAATCTGCCGCAACGCGCCCTCCGACGCCGGGTTCTTCAGCAAACCCTCGGTCAGGATGGCGTGCAGGTTGAGAAAGGTGTAGCGGTTGAACCCCAGCTCGGACGGAGCTTCCACCAGGAACTCGATGGCCGCCTTGTGGTTGAGGATCATCTGCGCCTCGACAAAACGCACCGGATCCTCCGTGGCGCCCTGGGCCAGGAGGTGGTCGGTCTCCAGCAAGGAGTAGGTGTTCCCCTCCAGACGGCTGGAGTGGTAGGACAGATCGATGACGAGGCGGTCCAGCACTTGGCGCGCGTAGGTGCCCGGCGGCAGCGCGGCCATCTGTTCGGACTGGCCGAGGCCATGCAGGCGCGCGCGCAGCGGCTCCGGCAGGTAGGCGGTCCGGTTCGGCTCGTAGGCCTCTAAAAATTCGCGCCTGTAGCCCGCCGGTTTGCGAAACGCCTGCGGGACGCGGACAAGCTGCTCCAGCTCCCGCGCCTCGTGTGAAAACTCCGGTCCTGGCGCGTCTTCCGTCGGCGCGGAATGGTACGCTGGTTCGCCCTCGCGCAACATGAATTCATCATGCCTGGAAGGGGCGGCGAAAGCTTCCCGGTAAAGGGGTTTTCTGACCGCATGATAACGCGTCGCCCGGGCTTTCCCCTGGCGCTCGATCTCGCGTCGTTCGATAAGCTGCTCCAACCGGCGCAGCAAGGTGCGGCGGGAAATCCGGCCCGTGAATCGAGCCAAAAGCTCCTCCGCTCCCAGGCCGGAAGGGCCTTCGGAGATCGCGTTCAACAACTCGGTGTCGTGGAGGGGTGGCATGATTTGGCATGATATGGCATGATTTGGCGCGATTCAAGTGAAAATGGCATGATTCTGACAAAATCGCGCCAAATCCAGTCGAGTCTATCAATAAGGGGAGGTTTGTAACCGCCCGCTCGCCGGAGGGCGGAGTTCTGTCTCCGCCCATTCTTTCGCGGGCGGAGGCGGCGCGGAGCCGGGGCAAGGCATGAACAACACACCCGCGCCAAAAAGGAGAAAAGATGACAGAGGAATGGGGACAGGGAATAGTGGGCGCGGGAGGAAAGAAAAGACAGAATCATGGAGGGTGAATTCATGAAAAATCATGGATTGAATGCGGCACCGCAGAGATGGGATAAGCGCAGAGAAAGATTTTCGGAATCAACCCTCTGCGCTTATCCCATCTCTGCGGTGTCCCCCTTTTCCGCGGACGGAGGCGTGCGGAACATGGCAACTGCCTCGCTCCGCTTGTCGTGATCAACACTTGATGGCCGGGCGCTTGCAAAGCGCTCTTCCTTGCTCAATTCCGAAACACCGGAAACCGCCAGATTTCCACCAGCCGCCAGCATAAGACAGCGAGCAGCAGCAGGTGGGCAGTGTAATAAGTGATAAAAACGGCGCGCGGGGCTTTGCCGCGCTCCAGGCGGCGGCGGATGCTTTCGCCGGCCCAGGTTAGGCTAAGCACCAAGGACGGATAGAGGGAGAGCATGAAGCGGTCGCCGCGGCCGATGGGGGTGTACCAGCCGTAGGCCAGGGTATAGGCGGCCAGGACGCCGGTGACGAACAGAACCACCGGCGCCGTCTCCGGGTGCAGCAGCGGCTGGCGCGGCTCCCGCCGCCGGAGCCGGACGGCGCACACGGCCATGCCGAGGCTGATGAGCGCCAAACCGCCGAGATACCAGCCGCGTCGCTCCAGCACGCCTTTCCAGGGTTTCGGCTCCTTTTTGCTCTGCCGGGTGACGCCGGGCGCGAAGAGGTCGGCCAGCTTCACCTGCACGCCGTCGCGGAGGCGGGTGGTCACTTGCTCCCACGAATGGGTTTGCAGATAACGGCCAAACGAAGGGTGCTCATCTTTCGGCAGCGCTTCCAGCGCGGCGCGGTTGTTATAACGGCCCATCCATTCATAACAATCCTCGAAGCGGTCGAACCACATCCAATAGCCGGGATAGCTGTGAAAAGGATCGCCGAAACGCTGCTGCGCGTAGGCGAGGCGCGGACTGATGGTCATGAGGTGGACGAAGATCAGCAGGGCGAGCCCGAAGAGATGGTTGCGCCGCACCCACAGGCTGGAGCCGCCCCGGCCCGGCCAGCGCTCCAGCGCCCAACCCCACAACCAGCGCAGGCTGCTGACGCCGATGAAGACGGCGAGCAGAGGATGCACCGAGCCTTTGGCCAGCCAAGCGAGGCCGGAGAGCAGGCCGATGAGGGCGTAGATCCAGAGCGTGTTGCGCAACAGCGCGAAGACGCAGGCGATCCAGGTGAGGGTGAAAAACACGAAGTAAAGCGGCTCCGGCTGGAAATAAACGGCGCGCGGCAGAAAGCCGCCCAGCCCCATGAGCAGCGCGGTGGTGAGCAGCGCGGGCAGGCTGAAGACGCGCGCCAGGGCGAGGCCGGTGACGAGCATGAAGCCGAGCGTGAGGCCGGTGTTGAACCAGCGCCCGCGGTCGAACAAGGCGCGATCCTGCGCAGTGACTTCGGAGTCGCCGGAGATGGCGTGGTCCGCGTCCGCCAGCCAGGCGGCGGTCCACGGCCAGAGCGGATTGACCACGCCGTCGGTGCGGTGCGGCAGCATGTTTTTCAGCGGCTCGGAGATGCCGGTGGAAAAATCCGGCGTGAGATCGGGCCGGGTTTGCAGGGCCAGCTTGAGGTTGTTTTTTTGGTCGCCGCCGAGGATGTCGCGGTCGGTGTGATTGGTCTGGCGGATGAGTTGTCCGGCGAGGAAAAAATGGGCGCAACCGTAGAGGCCGAGCAGCAAAACGACGAGCAGCCAGCGCCGCCATTGCGGTCCGCGCTGCCAGAGGCCGGACTGGCGCGGGGGGATCTGGTCGGCTTCGGCGGAGTCCATGCGTGCGATTATGCGCGGCCGGCCCGAAGGCTATTTTTTAATGGGCCGCACCTTGATCTCGACGCGGCGGTTCTTGGATTGCTGCTCGACGGTGCCGCTGGCGGGCACGATGTGCGCGGTCTTGCCTTTGCCGACGGCTTGGATGCGGTCGGTGCCGAGCTTGAGGGACTCGCGCAGCCAGTTGACGACGGCGAGGGCGCGGGCTTCGCTCAGGCGGAAGTTGTAGTCGTCGGAGCCGAAGCTGTCGGTGTGGCCTTCGACGATGAAAAGCGAATTGGGATTTTTTTGGATGAGGAAGCCGAGCTTCATGAGACTGAGCCGGGCGCCTTCGGCGAGGTCGGCGCTGCCGTACTCGAAGAGCAAATCGGTGGGCATGAGGATGGGAGCGGTGCTGCCGCCGAGCTTGCCGCCGCCTTGGCCGAGCAGGTCATCGAGATTGCTGTAACCCTTGACGCGCTCGCCGGAGCCGGTGTCGCCCTGGCCGAGGGCTTTGACTTCGTCGAGCAGGTTCATGTCGAGCGCGTTGCCCTGGGAGGTGGACTCGAGACTGGCAGCGTCCAGCAGCATTTGTTTCTCGGACACAGGGGCGCTGAGCAAGTCCTGGCGCACGGCGGCCATCTCCTGGGCGAGATCGGACATCTTCATGGATTGCGGGCCGAGCATTTCGGCCATTTTCGCGGCGAGCGGACGCGCGTTTCCCTCTTCCTCGGCAGGTGAGGTGGCGCGGACGAGGTTGGTGATCTCCTGGACGCTCGGCGTGAGGTCGATCTCCTGATTCTCCGGCAGCATCTGCGCTTGATCGAAGGCGTCGAGTTCCGGCTTAAACTTGGCAAGGTCCGGCTGGCCGCCGTCGGCGATCATATCCGGGATTTCCGGAATGGCGGGTGGATCGCGCAACAGGTCGGGGCTGATCTGGATGCGCTCGGGGATTTCGCGCGCGGGCTTCGGCTCCCTGGCGATGGTCGTGCTCAGCGACTCGAAACCGACCATCAGGGCGCCGTGAAAAACCACGGAGAGGATGAGCGCGAACATGATCCACCATTTCAGGCTCCAGTCCTCCCGCGAGCGAAAGGACGGGCCCGGCGCGGTTTTCCATTCGGGCAGTGATGAGGCGGCGGCCATGCGTGTCGTAGAAATAGCACGAGATTCGATACGCCGCATCTGGAACTTTTGCGGCGTCTCCGGCATGTCAGGAAAATGTAAAAAATGCGCCATGGGACGCCGCTATTATTTCAAGGTGCGGGCGCGGCTGGATTTCGTGCTCGAACACGCGGCGCATTCGCCTACGCTAAGGTTATGAATTCGGTCTCGGTCCAGCCTTATGAAGACAGCCCCGCCGCCAGGACGGCGTTGGCGGCTTTTCTGGGGCGTGTCTTCGCGGGCGCAGCGGACGCGGGCGGCTGGGCGGCGCGGTTTGTCCACTGGTGGGATGACAATCCCTTTGCCGGCCTGACGCGGGAACGCGGCTGGGTGCTGCTCGATCGCGCCGGAGATGTCGCGGGTTTTTTGGGATTGATCCCCGCCTGCTACGCGGTGAACGGCGAGCCAACTCCGGCGTTGATCCCCACCACCTGGGTGGTGGACCCGGCGCACCGGGAGAGTGCGCTCATGCTGGGCCGGCGGCTGCAGGAGATGGAGGGCAGCGCGCTCATCGTCAGCACCACGGGACGGCGGGATTTCCAAGAACGGCTGGTGCGCCGCGGCTGGGTGCTGAACGCGGATGCGGTGCGGCAGTTCGTCCCCTGCGGACTGGCGGCGCGCTGGCTGCTGGGGCCGGGTCAGCCGTTGCCTGAGGGCCGGCGGGTGACAACGAATGTCGATGAAGTCCGCTCCCTGGAGCGTCCCTTTCAAACCGGGCACGGCATCGAAAAATGGCTGACGCCCGAGTACCTGCGCTGGTACCGGAAATCGCCGGCGCGGGAGCACCGCTTCGCCGGCGTGATGGACGAGGAAGGGCGGGTGACTTCCTTTATGATGCTGGCACCCGCTCCTGTCCTGAGCGTGCTGAGCGCGTGGTCCGTGGTGGACTGGTTCACCACCGCGCCGGGGAATGCGGAAATAAGCGCCCTGCTGGCAACGGTGGCGGCGCGACCGGAGGCAGCCGCCACGAACGGACAACACAAGCGGCGGCCTTTCTTCCTGCGGCTCACCGCCGTGACGGGAGACGACACTTGGTCCGGTGTGCGCGGGTTGTGGCGCGCGCCGGTGGCGTGGAATCACTTCCACCGCGCGCCGGATGCCTGGCAATCCCTGCCGAAACGCTGCGTGCCGGCGGAAGGGGATTTGGGGCTTTGAATTCCGAAGCCCGAAGTCCGAAGTCCGAAGTCCGAAACCTGAAGCCTGAAGCCTGAAGCCTGAAGCCTGAAGCCTGAAGCCTGAAATTCTGATTTCGGATTTCGGATTTTTTCACCCGCCGTTCAAAACACCGGCGAAGAAGCGCAAAGAATCCGCCAAATGCTCATGCCAGTAGTCCCAGGCATGATCGCCGGGGAATTCCTCGTAACCATGCGGCACACCCGCCCGCTCCAGCGCTTCATGAAGCTGGCGGTTCGCCGGCAGCAGCATGTCCTCCGTGCCGCAATCGAAACGGAAAGGCGGCAGGCGGGAGGCGTTGGCCGTCAGGCAGTCGAGGAGATGCAGCGGCGCGTCCTCCGCCAAGTCGTACGGCCCGGAGCTTTCGAGGATGAAATTTTGCAGATCGGCGGCATCCGTGACGCTGCTGTGCGCGGACAAAGCGGCGTAACGATCCGCGTGCAACGCGCCGAGACGCAACGCTCCGTAACCGCCCATGGACAGGCCGCACAAAAACCGCGGCGCTCCCGCCGCCTCCGGTTTCACTTGGGCGACAGCGGCGGGCACCTCGTCCACGATCCAGGCGCGGTAATCGGCCTCGCGATGCCGGAAGTAGCCGGAGCCGTCGCCCCACAACCCGTCGGAAGGCATCGCCAGCGCCATCGGCGGCAGCCCTTCGTCCGCCATCAACCGCGTCAGCGCCTCATGCGCTCCGCCCTTGAACAGCCAAGCCCAATGGCTGCCATAAACGCCGTGCAGCAGCGTGACGAGCGGCAGCGGTTTGGCCGCATCTGCGGCTCCCGGCGGGATGAACACACTGATGTCCGCCCGCCGCCGCAGCGCGGGCGATTTCACGGTGATGAAATGAAACCCCGGCGGCGTGAGGCCGGGGTCGGAGAGTTCGAGGGTGGAAAAGGTCACGGGGGGTTGGAAACGGCATGGTGCCCAGGCATCTTGCCTGGGCGAACAGGCTCGGAAGCCTGTTCCCCATGCTCCTTGCCAGCGCCCTTGAAAGCCGGTATCATCTAACCGTCCGCCTCGCCGCCATGAATTGCCCGCATTGCCATCGACTTCTGTACAGCCGCCGGCGCAAGACTTGCGGCTATTGCGGCGGCGAGCTGCCGGACGAAGTGCGGTTGAGCGAAGACGAGATCACCGCGATGAAAATCGAGCAGCAGGCGATCGAAACCCGCCGCGCCTTGGCCAAAGAAAAAGACGAGGAGGAAAAGCGGCGGCGGTCTTCCGATTCGGGCGGCTTTCTCCCTCCACCTATGTATATGGAGTGAACTGGGCCGGGCACGCACCCCTCACTCCGGACGCACGCAGAAATCCGCGTCATCCAGCGAGCGCAGCACCAACTCGCGCGGCACGCAGAAGTCGTCCATCTCCAGGCATTGCACGATGGCGCGGGCGATGTGGTCCGGTTTGAGGAAAAGTTGCTTCGGCGCTTCGCGGCTGGAGGCGGCGTCCCAGAAGGCGGTGTCCACGCCGCCGGGCAGCAGCGCGGTGACGCGGACGCGATGCGGCGCGGCTTCTTCGGCGAGGCCCTGGGTGAAGCCGCGCACGCCCCATTTGGCGGCGCAATAGACCGTCTCGCTGGGGATGCCGCGCAGGCTGGCGGTGGAAATGACGTTGATGATGTGGCCGCGCCGCTGCGGGATCATGGCGCGCAACGCCGCCTGGGAACCGAGGATGGTTCCCTTCAAATTCACCGCCAGCATGAGGTCGATCTCCGCCTCCGTGTAATCGGGAATCCAGCGATGGCGCGCCAGGCCGGCGTTGTTGATCCATACGGCGAGGGGGCCAAAACGCGCCGCGGCGGCTTCGGCGAGCTTTTGCACCCCGGCGGCCTGGGTGACATCGCAAACGACATCGAGCGCGCGGTCCGTGCCCAGGCTGTCGCGCGCCTCTTGCAGGGCAGCGGCGTTGATGTCGGCGAGCACCACGTTCATGCCGGATTCGAGCAAGGCGCGCGCGGTGGCCAGCCCGATCCCTTGGGCGGCTCCGGTGACGACGGCGGTTTGGCTGGCGAGCTTCATACGCCGCCATTGTGAAGCGTCACGGGATGAGAGAAAGCGAAAAGAAATAGAGCCGGAACTCCGCCATCCCGCCGAAACACCCGCTCCTCATCCGGCATTCGTCATTCAAAGGTGAACGTGCAAAAACAAGTTCACCCCTTCCGGCTCCCAATGCACCTCCGTCTGCCGGGCCGGCGCGCCGGCCCGCTCCGCCAGCGCGCGCAGGCGTTCCTCGCTGCGGTGCTCGAGCTGCCAGTCGCCCATCAGTTCCATGTAATCCCGGCTGGCGTTGAACTCGGAGAAATTCCCCACCACCACCTCGCCGTCCGGTTTCACGAAGGGCTGCAGCGAGCGCAGCAGCCGCGCAAAGAGCCGGTCCGTCAGGTAGTCAAAAAGGCCCGCCGACCAGACCAGGTCGTACTTGCCCGACGGCACGAACTTCAGCGCGTTTTGCTGGTGAAAATGAATGCGATCCAGATAGGGCGCGCACAGCGTCTTGGCATGGGCGATGGCCTTGGGGTCCAGCTCGATGCATTCGAAGTGGATGGCCGAGCCGGGGTTGGCGTCGAACCACTCGCGCAGATCGCGCGCCGGGCCGCTGGCGATGTTCAGCACGCGCGCCGGGCGGCCGCCGAGCCGCTCGCTCAAAGCGCGCAAGAGCCGGTGAAAATACGCCTTGCGGTTGCGCACCGCGCATGGCGCCGCCTGGGCGTGGAAAAACAAATCCCAGCGCCGCAGCGCGGGTTCCTCGGCGATGCGCATCTGGTAGATGTCGTCGATGATCTCAAAATCCCCGCTGTACCCATGTTTTTTCAGGATGGAAGCCGCTTGCATGGTGCCTTGAAAGTGGCGCAGCGCCTTTTCACGCATCATCTTGCGCAGTTCCTTGGCATCCAAAAGGCCCGCCCGCACCTCGTCGCCCAGCGTGCGGATGGCGCGGTTCAGCGCGCCATACTCCTGCGGCAGCGGCCCGCCGCGCCCGATCAACTGCTCCAGCGTTTCTTGAAAATCTTGAAAGGCAGCAGTGTCGCGCAAGCGGCTTGGGGCGTCCTGGAATTGGGAGATCATGAGTGTGATGGGTGAATGGATTGAGTGAAGCGGTGGGAGAGTGCCGCTTATTTAAAACAGAAAGAACACACAATTTTCAGAACTGCAATGCAATTGAGATAATTTTTACATTTTTGAGAAAATCAATCGGTTATTTTTATTGATTCGAGACCCAAACTATAAAGTAAATTCGGCAAATTGTAAAAACAAATATTCATTTAGTCTAAATTTTTTGAAAATCAGCGGATTGAATTTTCGCGCCCTTGAGAACAGCCCTCCACATCATCCAAACCCCGCCAATGGAGATTTTACTTCTCTAAAGCCCTTTCCTTTGGCGGGATCGATACACTGACGTTCAGTGCGATTTGTTGTGGCAAATCGATATTCATTCTTTACAAATTATTGAATTTAACATAATTTTCACATGAAATCAGAAAATACCATGAAAATGATCTCCCGTACTTCCCACCGATCTGCCGGCATGACCGGTTTCCTGCTGGTCTGCGCCAGTCCCTTGTTGTTCGCCGGTTCCGGTTCCCCGCTTGCCAAATCGCCCCCTCCCGCGCCGATTGAGGCCGTCAGTTGGAAAGCGCACACCATCTCACCGGTCGCCAACTTCGTGAACTTCGAAGACCCGGTCATCCGCACGGAAATCCGTCCGGTGTACGTCTTCCACAACATCCCCGGCGACTTCATCACCGGCGGTGGCGACGCCTACGCCACCGGCGTGCAACTCCGCTACGCGGTGACGGACCGCTTCGCCGTGTTCCTCAACCAGGGCGGCTACATCGGCGTCAATCCCGGCGTGGGCGAGGACTTCGGCGGCTGGGCAGACCTCGGATTCGGCTTCAAGTACGCGCTCATCGACGACGAGGCCAGCCAGTTCATCCTCACCCCCGGCATCGGCTTCACCGTCCCCACCGGCGATGAAGACATCTTCCATGGACGCGGCAACGGCGAGTGGAATTTCTTCATCTCCGCCGCCAAGGGCTTCGGCGACTTCCACCTCACCGGTAACGCCGGCCTGCGCGTCCCCAATGACGGCGACCAGCAGAGCACCATCTTCCATTATTCTCTCCAGGCGGACTACTATGTCTGCCGCTGGTTCATCCCGTTCGTCTTCGCCAACGGCTGGACCGTGGTGGACAGCGGCAACTACCTGCCGCTCAACGCGGAAGGCTACGACTTCTTCAACTTCGGCGCGTCCGGCGCCGATGGCGCCACCCAAGTCACCGTCGGCGGAGGCCTGCGCGTGCGCGTGATGGAAAATGTGGACCTCGGTGTCGCGTATGAACGCGCCGTCGCCGAGCCGGAAGGGTTGTTCGACGACCGCTTCACTTTTGACGTCAGCATCCGCTTCTAAGCTCTCGTTGATAAGATAAAAGACGCAAGCTCCCCGCTCGCTCTCCGAGAATGGGGAGCGGGCGTTTTTTTGATTCATCCGGGAAGGAACCCGCAGGGTTCGTAGCCCTTAGCCGGTGGTTGAGCGCGCCGCGCGATACCACCGGAGCGGATGCCAAAAACCCGCGCGGCCTTGCCCAGCGAGCCATCCTGAAGGGATGGCAGCCAGCGCGCCGCGCCGGGCATCCATCCTGCCGCGCCAGACAGCCAGAGCCGGGCATTCCGGGATAGCGCCGCGTCTTGCTGGCACGCCTTCGGCGTGCGGCGGTGGTGGTGGCGGAACGTGCCGGTCACCGGTGGTATCGCTGCGCTCGACCACCGGCTAATAGCTTTCAACCCTTCGGGTTGGGGAATCAAATCCACCCTCCCGGCTCTCAAGACAGGCGCGCTGGAACGGCCTCTCACTGAGCGCCCGGCAGCGGCACTTGGCTGGGGTGCATGAGGTAGGCGATGAGGTCGCGGGTTTGTTCGGGGGTGAGGGCGGCGAGCAGGCCTTCGGGCATCATGGAGGCGGGGAGTTCCTGCTGGCCGGCGATCTCGTCGCGCTCCAGGGTGAGGGTTTCGGTCATGGTGCGCAGCGTGATCGTGCGCGGTCCGCGCGCACCGATGACGCCGCTGAGCACGCGGCCATCCTTCAGCGTGACGACGTTCAAGCGGAAGTCGGCGGCCACTTGCGCGCCGGGGTCCACCATGTTTTCCAGCAGGTAATGCAGGCTGTCACGGCCCGCGCCGGTGAGGTCGGGGCCGAGTTCGCCGCCGTGGCCGTGCAGACGGTGGCAGGTGGCGCAGGCGGTGTTGTAAAGCAGTCGGCCATTGGCTTTGTCCGCTTGGGCGAGAACCGCGGGCGTGAATTCGGCGGCGAGTTTTTCCATGAGCGCTTTTTTGTCTGCGGCGGTTTCACGGGAGTCGCCCCAGACTTCGCTGAGCTGCCGGGTCAGGTCTTCATCTCCGAGGTTGCGCATTTGCCGCGCGTGAAAGGCAGTGACGGCTTCGCGCGGGATGTTGCCGGAGCCGACGGCTTTCAACAGCGCGCGCGCAAACACGGGGCGCGTGGTGAGCACTTCGAGAAGCTGGCCGCGCTCGGTGTGATGAAAGCGGCGGTAAGCTTTGACCAGCAATTCGGCCACCTGCGGGTCGTCGAATTGGGAGAGGCCGGCGGCGGCCACGGGATTGAGATAGCGTTCGTTGATGAATTGTTCGCAGATTTTCCGCAGGTCGGGCGGGCGGTTGTCGATCAGGGTTTGCAGCGCGGCTTTGCGTTGGCCGATGTCCTGTTCCTTGTCGGCGACGATGCGTTTCACTTCATCGAGCGCGCGGCCATCGCCGAACAAGGTGCTGAGGTCGCGCACGGCGCCGGCCAGCTTCGGATCGCCGCCGCTCAGTTTGGCGGCGAGGGCGTCCCAGGCGGCGGGTTTGGGTGCCTTGCGCCAGCCGGTGAAGGCGGCGCTCATGCCGGCGAGGAGGTCGCTCTGAAAATCGGGCGCGGCTTTGGCGGCGGCGAAGGCGATCAAGCTGTCGAGCGGCGCGGGGTTGGCCTCGATGTCCTCCGCCAGACGGCGGGCGATGCACTGGCGCGTCATCGGCAGGGCGCAAGCGCGGGCAAGCTTCGCCAGCGCCGCGGGGTCGCTGTCGGCGAGCGGGATGAGACCGTACCAGATCATCAGCGGCAGGTTGTGATCTCCGGCGTCCTGCGCGTGCGCGACCAGATTTTCCCCGACGGCGGCGCGGTGTTCGACGGGCAGGCGCTGGAGGATGGAGGCGAGGGTGAGGCGGACGAGGCTGGAAGGATCGTCCTTGGCAAGCCGCGCGAGGTCAGGCAGTAACGCCTCCGGCGCGGGGGCGGGCGCATGGTCTTTTTTCTCCCCGAACCGCGACGGGCGCGCGCTCATCAGCGTGTCCAGCGGCCAAGTGTCCGTGAGCAGACGCAGCGCCCAGACGCGCAGGTGCTCGTTTTCATGCGCGAGCAGGCTTTTCAAAAACGCTTCGTCCGCGCCGCCGATGACGTAAAGCGACCACAGGGCGCGCAATTGGATGACGGGATCGTTTTCTTTTTCAAACAAAGCGCGCAGGGCCTCGCGGGCGGAGCCGGTGTCGGCGCGCGAGGCGAGTTCGACACGCGCCTGACGCGGGAACCATTCGTTGGCGTGCGTGTGCATGGCGGCGAGTTTCTCGGGAGTGTTTTGCGCCAAGTTCACGCTGACGGGGTGCGGCTGGCCGTGGGTGATTTTGAAAATGCGGCCGCTGTTGCGGTGGACGCCGTCGCGCTCATGGCACTCGCCGGTGTCGCTCCAATCAATGACGAAGACGCCGCCGTCCGGCCCGTAACGCAGGTCGAGACCGAGAAACCAAGCGTCGCTGGTCTTGAAAAAATCCGGCCGGTGGCGCGCGATGTAGCCGGAGCCGTGGCGCTCGACGTGCTCCTGGTTGGCGCGGCGGCCATGCTGGTTGAGCGTGAAGAACTGGCCGCGCAACTCGGCGGGCCAGTTGTCGGCGAGGTAAAACATGGCGCCGATGTGGACGTGGCCGCCGCCGAGCGAGTCGGCGGCGTTGGCATCCTTGCGCTTCGCCGTGTCCTGCCAGCCGAGCGCGGTGTCGAAGTGCCAGTGGTCGGCGTGGAAGTCGATGAGGGCGTAGGCGCGCGGGTTCGGATCGAGCGTGTGGGCGCGCACGAAATGCGCGCCGGGCGTGACGTGCCAGAAGTGGCCGTTGACCGTGTTCACATAGAACAACTCGCCGTGCTCGTTCCAATCGTGGCCCCAGGGATTGGTGTTGCCGGAGGTGATGGCTTCGAAGACGTGCCGCGTTGGATGATAGCGCCACATGCCGCCGCGCACCGGGATCAAATCCTCCGGCGAACCGCCGGGCAGGCCAACGTCGGCGGCGCCGGTCGCTCCGCAGCGGCCATAGAGCCAGCCGTCGGGCCCGAGACGCAGCCCGTTCACCAGGTTATGATAGCTCTCCGGCGGCACGCGGAAGCCGGTCAGATGAACCACCGGCTCGCCATCGGGCGCGTCATCGCCATCGGCGTCCGGGATGAACAGCAGGCGCGGCGGCGCAGCCACCCAGACACCGCCGTGACCGATCTCGATGCTGGTGACCTGCTGCAATTCGTCGGTGAAAACCTTGCGCGAATCGAAGCGGCCATCGCCGTCCGTGTCCTCGAAGATGAGGATGCGGTCGCGCAGCCTCAGATCAAAGGCGAACTCTCCATACGTGAAGCACTCCGCCACCCAGAGCCGCCCGCGCCCGTCCCATGCCATGGCGATGGGGTTGCACACGTCCGGCTCGGCGGCGCAGAGCGCGGCCTGGAAGCCGTCCGGAAGTTGAATGCGCCGCAAAGCCTCCTCCGGCGGGATGAACCGCTCCAGCTTCGTCTCGGTGTCGAAGGGCGTGGGGAAATCCGCGGCGGGCAGAAGAGGCGTGGAGAGAGCGAGGATAAGGGGGATGAATGAACGGTGCATAAGAAAGGATTGGCGGCGCGGCAAATCGTTCCCGGCCTCCTGCTCGTCCTCGAAAAGGTAGGAGGCAGGGCAGGGGGACGAAGAGGATTCGCCGCGTGAACGTAACGGCAGCGACAGGAGATTCAAACGCCCCGGCGGCCCGTCCCTTGCAAGTCCATCGTATCCCGCCGCTCCGAGGCAGGGCTTCGCACATGGAGCGCACGCAGCCAGCCTGCCTTTGGCATGGTCCCGCGTGCTCTTTTCGGCGTCCTCGCCGAAAAGATT
>CAZNKC010000007.1:0-16757 GCA_964573315.1 uncultured Verrucomicrobiaceae bacterium
GTCAAGAAGGCCACCCCACAGCCCACAGCCCACAGCCCACAGCCCACAGCCCTCTGCCCTCTGCCCTCTGCCCTCTGCCCTCTGCCCTCTGCACCTTGACACTTGCCCCCTGACCCTTGACACTCTTCCCCCCATGCGCATCCGCACTTTTCAAGGTCTCAGCCCCGCCCCCGAGCACGCCGCCGCCGTCGCCGCCGTGCCTTATGATGTCGTCAACCGCGACGAAGCCGCCGCCCTCGCCGCCGGCAATCCCCTTAGCCTGTTGCATGTGGACCGCGCCGAGATCGATCTCGATCCCGACCTCGACCCCTACTCGCCCGCCGTTTATGCCCAGGCCCGCGCCGCCTTCGACCGCCTGCAAAAAGACGGCATACTGCGCCGCGAAGCCGCCCCCTGCATGTACCTTTACCGCCAGACCCTCGGCAGCCACAGCCAGACCGGCCTCGTCACCGTCTGCCACATCGATGACTACGCAAACAACGTCATCAAAAAACACGAGAAAACCCGCCCGGACAAAGAGAAGGATCGCACCACCCTCGTGGACACCCTCGGCGCCAACACCGGCCCCATCTTCCTCACCTATGCCGGCAACGCCGGCGTCCAGGCTCTGACCGCCAACCACATCGCCTCCGAAGCCCCGCTTTACGACGTGACCGCTCCGGACGGCGTCCGCCACCAAGTCTGGCGTCTGCCGAACGCCGTCGCCCTCCCGGTCACCTCCATCTTCGCCGAGCATGTGCCCGCCGCCTACGTCGCCGACGGTCACCACCGCGCCGCCAGCGCCTTCAACGTCGGCCAGCAGCGCCGTGCCGCCAATCCCGCCCACACCGGACAGGAAAACTACAACTGGTTCCTCAGCGTGCTCTTCCCCGCCTCGGAACTGAAAATCCTGCCCTACAACCGCGCCGTCAAAGACCTCAACTGCCAGGACCGCGAAGAGTTCCTGGCCAAAGTAGCCTCCATCTTCCAGATCGAACCCACCACCGCCAAGGAACCCGCGCGCCCCGGCGAATGCTGCATGTACCTCAAAGGCCAATGGTACCGGCTCACCTGGAACCCCGCGCCCAACGCCAGCCCCATCGACCTGCTCGACGTCAGCATCCTCCAGGACCGGCTGCTCGCCCCCGTGCTCGGCATTGATGACCCGCGCACCAGCGAGCGCATCGACTTCATCGGCGGCATCCGCGGCACCGCCGAACTCGAGCAGCTCGTGGACAGCCGCCAATTCACCGTCGCCTTCTCGCTCTACCCCGTCACCGTCGAGCAACTGATGGCCATCTCGGACGCCGATGCCATCATGCCGCCCAAGAGCACCTGGTTCGAGCCCAAGCTCCGCTCCGGCTTCTTCATCCACACGCTGGAAGGGTAAATCACCCCTCCCCGTCCATCAGCAGATCCCAGGTCAACGGCGTCCCCTTCACCGCCGCCTTGGCCAGTCGCTTGCCCGTCACCACTGGCAAATGCTTCGGCTCCAGCCCGTACCCTGGCCGCACGATGCGCAGATTGTGCGGCCCCAGGACATCCCCCGCCGCCGCGTCCCGGCTCAGATAGATCGACCGCCGCCGCTTCACCGCGTTCTGTTCCGCCGCCGTCGGGCCGTAATGCACCTGCCCCAGAGCCTGCCAAGCCCGCTCCGCCTCCTCCACCAGCGCCTTCAACTCCGCCGGCTCCATGGAAAACGCCGCATCCACCCCGCCATCCGCGCGCGCCAGCGTGAAATGCTTTTCAATGACCACCGCGCCCAAGGCCACCGCCGCCACGCTCACGCCAATACCCAGAGTGTGATCGGAAATCCCCACCTCGCAGCCGAACATCTCCCGCAGGTGCGGCAGCGTAATGAGGTTCGAGTTCTCCGGCGTGCTCGGATAAGTGCTCGTGCATTTCAGCAGCGCCACCTCCGCCGCGCCGCCCTCGCGCAGCGTGCGCACCGCCTCGTCGATCTCCGCCAGCGTCGCCATGCCGGTTGAAAGAATCACCGGCTTGCCCGTCGCCGCCACCCGCCGCAGCAGCGGCAGGTGCGTGCATTCGAACGACCCGATCTTGTAAGCCGGCACGTCCAGCGTCTCCAAAAAATCCACCGCCGTCTCATCGAACGGACTGCTGAAACACACCAGCCCCAGCTCCCGCGCCCGCTTCATGATCGGCTCATGCCATTCCCACGGCGTGTGCGCCTCGTCGTAGAGAGAATGCAGAGACCGCCCCTTCCACAGCGACTTCGGATCGCTGATGACAAACTCGCCATCTTCGACGTCCAGCGTCAGCGTGTCCGCACGATACGTTTGCAGCTTCACACACGGCGCGCCCGCCGCCGCCGCCGCTTCCACCAAAGCCAAAGCCCGCTCCAGAGAACCATTGTGATTCCCCGAAAGCTCCGCAATGACAAACGGACGCGACGCCCGGCCGATAGACACACCTTGGATGACCATCCCGCAGTTCTACCAGCACGCATCAGCGAGGCAAGCCCGCATTTCAGCCCCTAGTACACCGCCTCTCCAAGGCGGGCGTTTTTCCCGGAGGGCGGGATTCTATTCCCGCCCATTTTTCCGCGGGCGGAGGCGGCGCGGAGCTTGGGGACATGTGAGCAAACGTAGAGAGCCGGGCGGGCTGCGCCACACCCAGCCTACGTTCAAATGGCATCCTACGGGATGATCACGAATCCAAATTTTCGAAAATAATTGTTTACACGCGTAATCAAATCTGTTTACATGTGTCGTCATGAACCGAAAAAACACTCGAAAATCACCCCCCGCACCCGCCGGCGAACCAGTCGCGATCACCGAAGCCGAATGGGATGTCATGGAACTGCTGTGGGAAAAGTCCCCGCGTCCGTCCCAGGAAATCGTCGCGCTGCTGGAAGAGCAACGCGGCTGGAAACGCGCCACCGTGCTCACCCTGCTGGGACGGCTCGCCGCCAAAGGCGCGCTGGCCACGGAACCGGAGGGGAACCGCTTCCTGTACTCGCCCCGGGTGAAACGCCCGGCCTGCGTGACGGAGCGGACGCAGAGCTTTCTGGACCGGCTGTTCGGCGGTGCCCTGCATCCGCTGGTCGCGCATTGCGCCGAGCATCATTCACTGACCAAGAAAGACATCGCCGAACTCAAGGCGCTGCTGGATCAAATCAAACCCCAATCCTGAAACCCCAACCCTGAAATGATATGAACTCGCTTCTCGACTCAACCGGTCTTTGGCTGCACTCGGTGATCGCCTTATCTTGGAAGGGCGCGCTGCTCGCCCTTTTGGTGGGCATTTTGATCGTGCTTTTCCGTCGGCGACTCACTCCCGCGTGGCGGCATACGTTGTGGCTGCTGGTGCTGGCGCGGCTGGCCATGCCTGACATCGCCACCTCGGACTGGTCCCTGTCACGCTGGCTGGCGCTGCCGCAACCCGCCCCGGTGGAAATCGTCACCGTCCCGCTGTCCGCCCCGTCGCCGATGATCGAAAGCGAAGCGCCCCTGACTGAGACGGCATTTCCCGAAGTCTCCCCTTCCCTCCCGATGGAACCCGCCGTGTCATCGCCCCCGCCAGCCCCCGCAACTCCGTGGACATCCTGGCAATGGCTGACACTCGTGTGGCTGCTCGGCATGGGCGGCGTCATCGCCGCCATGACGGCTCTCCATGCGCGGATGCTCCTGCGCGTCAGGCGAGATCGGACAGAGCCGCCGCCCAAGGCAATGGCCATCCTGCGCGCAGCCTGCGAGAGGGCGAATGTGAAACGGGTTCCAAGATTGATCGTCACCAACGCGGTGCGGGCGCCCGCGCTGTTCGGCATGGTGCGTCCGGTGATCCTGCTGCCCAAAGACCTCGCCGCCTCGTACGATCCGGCCTCGCTGAATTTGATCCTGCTGCATGAACTCGCGCACCTGCAACGGCGCGATCTCTGGTCGCAGGTGGCGGCGGCGCTCATCATCGCGGTGCATTGGTTCAACCCCGCCGCTTGGTGGGCGGCGCGCCGCTTGCGCGCCGAGGCGGAAATGGCGGCGGACGCGCGCGCATTGCGCCATGCCAAGGAGGAAGGCGAAGCGCACCGGCTCGGCGAAGTACTGCTGGGCTTTGCCAACCGGGCCGCAACCGGTTGGATGACATGGTTTGCCGCCGCCACGGTGCTCGGCATCTCGGAAAACAAACGTGATCTCCGGCATCGCATCGAAGCTCTGACGGATCTGGCCCGCGGCAGGAAGACTTGGCGGATGATGGGCGCCGCGCTGTTGGCTCTGCTGGTGCAGACCGGCTTCACCCAAGCGCCCGCCGAGGCCAGCCAAGACACCCAAGCGGAAACCGCCTCAGGCATCAGCGGCATCGTGGTGGATGATCGCGGCAATCCGGTTGCGGGAGCCGCTTGCTCCCTCAGTTCAAGAAGTGCCCAAGACGGCAACTTCCAACGGCAGGAAGTGACCAGCGACCAGGAGGGACGCTTCGCCTTCGCGCCGGTGGACGACGGCACGGAAGCATGGCTCTACACCACGCATCCGGATTTCTTGAACGCGAAACCCGTCACCCTCATCGTTCGCGCGGACAAACTGGCCGGACACCGCATCGCGCTCACCCCCGCCGCCTCCTGGCTGACCGGAAAAGTAACCCGCAAAGCCGGCGGCTCGCCCGTGGCAGGCGCCGTGGTTTATCTTGGAAGCGACTTTGCAATCCGTGACGGCGACAGCCGTACCGCCGCTTACTTTATCCGAACCCCGAGCCGTACCGCGACGACAGACGCCTCCGGCAGCTACCGGCTCGCAAATTGGTCGGATGATCCCAAAAAAGCACTGCTTGTCATCGATGCGCCCGGCATGGCGCTTGAAACGGTAAAGCTCACCTGGGAGGATGCTGACCCGGTTTTGACTCATGAACTGGAACCCGCCGAGGAGGTGACAGGCAGGGTGGTGAATGACCAGGGGCAGCCGGTCAGCGGAGCCGTGGTGGACTTAACACCGCGCTCTTATTGGCTGCGGTTAAATAACAACCCCATTTCCAGCCTCAATGCGTTGTCCAGCCACTGGGTTGGATCACTGGTCACCGATGAAAACGGCGAATTTCGCGGCAAGCCGGCAAACCGTACAGCCATGGAAAAGCTTTACCTCATCGTTCATCATCCCAGCGAGGGTTATCAGCATGTGCGTCTCACAACCTGGGAATCGGGCGGCACGATGCAGCTTTCACGCTGGAGTTCCATTCAAGGACAGCTTCTCGACGAGAAGGGGGATCCGATGCCCAATGAGGAGATTCAATTCAATCAGTCTTGCTCCGAGCGGGAGCCACCGGGCGCGCTCTTCTTCCATGTCTCCAATAATCTGACCTGCAAAACAGACGAGCAGGGGCGCTACCGGCTGGATCGGGTCATTCCCAAGCCCGGTCACCATTTCATCCGTGTTCGGGAAAAACCGGTCGGCATGAACCGGGGGCCGTTCCATGCCGGTGAAACACTCGAAGCCAACCTCCGCCTGCCCGCCCCCAAGCTCGAAGCCTCCGCCGAAAACTCTCGTACCGTGAAAGGGCGCATCATCCCGCCCGCCGGTCACAGCCTCCGAAGCGATCAATATAAAATCCGCATCAACATCCAGCGCGCAGGCAATGTCGGAGCCCATCCGCTGGATGAGCCGGACGCCGTGACGGGCCGTTTTGAGTCAACCTTCCTGCCCCCCGGAGATTACACGCTGCGCGTCTGGGTGCAGCCGACGGACGACCAATGGCGCTCCGATTTCGATCGCGGATTCTCCCTGCCATTTAAACTTGAGCCGAACGCGAAAGAGAAGTCGCTCGACCTCGGCGAACTCAAGCTGGAGGCGGCGGATTTCGTATTCCGGCCAGCCGCCGCCACTTCGAGGTCACCCTCCGGACGCAAGGTCCAGCAGCTCGATCTTCCGGTTGCCGAAGCCGCCTCCTTTACCACCTGGGCCGGCAGTGAGGGCAACGGTGTCTCCCGTGAAAGACCTTTCACCGCCGAAGGCCGGATCGCGGGAGCCGTCGTTCTTTCTTCCAATCGTCACTTCCTGCTTCGTGCCACCAAGGCCGACGGCAGCCGGTTTTATTCGCCCGTCCAAACCGGACTGGAGGACTTGGAGCAACCCTTCGAGAAAGAAATCTCCTTCAGCCCCGGCGTGACTGTCGAGGGACAACTGCGGGATTTGCCAACCGGCGACGCTACGGGCGGCTGGGTGGCGGCAGCCGTGCGGGTGGAAGCGCAAACCGAGCCGGGCCGCGTCCGCAAAGGCGGCGTCCCGTCCCTGACGTGGCACGCCTGGACACCCGCGACGCGGGAGGGCCGTTTCCGTTTCAAATCCCTGCCACGCGGCAGCCTCACGCTGGTGGGATTCGGCGAAGGCTGGATGACGCAAAACGCCAACGGATCAGACCCCGGAATTCAAGCGAATCTGCTGGAAGCGGAGTCCAGCGTGGAAATCACCGCCGGCACCGAGCGCAGCCAAACCAAGCGCGTGCAATTGCTGCGCCCCGATGGTTCCCCCGCCAGCGGAGCCACGATCTCTGTCGCCTCCCTGTCGAACACCCATCTAAACCGCGCCTGGAACCGCTCCGGCCATGCCGTGGAGCCGGAGGATGCCGAAGCCTATGCGCGCTACAAAGGCCAAAGCATCCCCGGACACACGGCCACCGCCGATGCCGAAGGCCACGCGACACTGCACAACCTGCTCTACCAACCCTACGGCCAAACCCTCTGCCAAGCAAGCTGGACCGATCCGCAAACCGGAGCCAAGCACGAGGAGAAAGCGACCTTGCAGTTTGAATCCAACGAAGTCCAAATCATCCGGCTGACCGAAACACGCGATTGATCCTGAAAACCGAGTTGGTAGTTGAGAGTTGATGGTTGATAGCCTGAAAAAAAGCGGCTTGCGCCGCGAAAAGGACTCACCCTCTGGATGAGTGAGCGTTTCGTTGCAAGCAACTGGCTTTCAACTCTCAACTCTCTCAAGCGCGCGGATTCGCGTTGCTTATTGCGCCATCGAGCTTCCGTCCGGCGGCGCGATGTCCAAATGAATCCGCCCGCAGACCTGTGAGGCAAATGCCTCCGCCGCCTGGGCCGACGCGCCTTTGACGAGCACCTTGCCGATCCGGTCCGTGCCTTTGCGCAAGCGGCTCACCGTGTCGCCCGCCACCGCGGTCACTTCCACCTCCAGCACGTCCGGATGCTGCGACACGTCCTCCGGCACGGACGATGCCAGCAAAACACCGTCCTCCCTGGCCTGCAGGATTTCAGCCGCGCAGGGTTGCGCCTGCCGGATCGTCAAATCCGGCGTCTCACCCACGGCGGCGCGCAGGGTTTCCTTCACCCAGTCGATGCCTGTGAAGCAATGCACCAACTCAGGCAGGCAGGTGGCGCCGATCCTCGCTCCCACCTCGATGAGGCGCGCCTCTCCGCTCTCATCCACGATCAGGTCGATGTTGGCCGGCCCGGTGTGGATGCCCAAAGCCTCCACGCAAGCCGCCACCGCCCGCTCCAGCGCGGCGCGTTCGGATTCATCCAAATCCACGGGAAACGAGTGCCCGGTCGGCACCATGTAAGGCGGATCGGAAAGCGTGTCGTTGTGCGGCAGCACCAAGCGGCAGCGTCCGTCGAAGCTGAATGATTGCGCCCCCAGCTCCCGCCCGCGCACGAAGGCCTCCACCAGCAGCTCCCCGCCGGGCGCGTAACGCATCGCTTCCACAAACGCGCCCTCCACATCCGCAAGAGCGTTCGCTTTCACCACGCCGCGGCTGCCGGAACTGGCCGGCGCTTTGACCACGCAGGGAAAGCCGAGTTCGGCAGCGGCGGCTTCCGCCTCGGCCAAGCTTTTGACCACCCGGAACGCCGGCTGCGGCACTCCGGCCTCGGCGAAACAGCGCCGTGTTTTGATCTTGTTGCTGCAACGCCGCGCCACCGCCTCGCCCACGCCAGGCAGCCCCAGCGCGTCCACCACCGCCCCGACGGTCGGCACGCCGATGTCGCTCTGCATGGTCATCGCCCCGTCCACCCGCGCCCGCCGCGCCAGCGCCACCACCGCCGCCACGTCCACGATATCGATCTCGTGCGCCTCGTCCGCCAGCGCCATGCCCGGCGCAGCGCCGCTGCGGTCCACCACGACTGACCTCCAGCCCAGCTCCCGCGCCGCGCGAATGGCCGGCAACTGCCCAAATCCCGCGCCGACGATGAGAATGGTTTTGCTCATGCAAATAAAGAAATCACATCAATCCTTTTTCCTCCATAAACATCCTGAAAGCCGCATCTTCATGCACGTTTCTAAACAGCAAGTGCAGGCGCAAATCCGGATTGTGATTGCCTTCGATGATGTGGTAACCATCAGGCCCGATCAAAACATCCCATCCCACCAAATCAAACGCCGGATATTTAGCGTGGAACGAGATGATATCCTGTTTTAATTCCTGCCAATAGGGCAAGGCAACTCCGGACACCTGCGCTCCGCTTTCCGGATGACTGCTGATCCACTCTACTTTTCCGTTCACGCTGCGTCTCAAGGCCCGGCCGCAAACACCGCTGGCCTCGTCGATTTCAGCAAGCATCCCTCCTTTGCAAAAATTATCGATGGGAGCGGAAATGCTGGAACCCACCCGCAGCACGGGAGCCAACAAAGCGGGGCGTCCGTCTTTACCCACATGGACGGCGACGCGCAAAGTATTGACGGAATCGGGATAGAAAGTCCTCAATACCGAATGCTGCTCTACGAACGGATAACACAAATGGTATTCCAGATGGTTCAACAAGTGATCGAGTTCAGCCTGAGATTTAGCCGAGCCGTTCACCAGCAATTTACCGCCTTCAGATCGAATGAAAAGCAGGCCCACCCCCATGCCGCCGCGCGCGGGCTTGATGACAAAAGATCCTCCAGCCGCCACCGCCTCCATGAAATCCGCCTTGTTAGCGAATCCTCCCATGGAATGGAACCTCCCATCGATCACGAAAAACAACGCCCCAACACGCCTCAGGCAGCCGTCGGTGAACCGATCAAAGAAAAGCTTGTCGTGCAATACCGGCCAGACATGACGATTGGTCCTCAACGTGATACGATAGCGCATCACATCCCGCGGATAAGCGCGCCAGTTGCCAGCATTCAAGCCAAACAACAGAATGTGCTCCGTCGTGAAGCCGCGCAGCCACAGCGGCACTAATTCAAGCGGGTTGCCACGCCAGCTTAGGGAGTCTCCGAGACTCTCTCGGAGAAATTGCAGCGGACGAAGACGGGTCAATTTCAAATTCATACGAACACCTCCCGCAAAGCATTGAACATCAACTCGGCTCGCTTCCAGTCCGCCTCGGTATCGATGTCCACGACACGCTCATCCGGCAGAACGATACCGGCTGAATGCGGCGCTGGAATCCATAGGGACAGGTCCAAAAACGCCTCGCTGCGCCCCCAGTAGAACTGCCCGGCATCGTGATAAAGCGGCTCCAAATCTTGCGAGCGTGCCAAACGGCTGTCCGGCCACACCATTTCCACGCGTCCTTCCAAAGACAGGCGCAGTGCACGCTGCACGGGCGCTGGAAACCGGGCCACTGAATAGGCGAACAAGGCACCGCCCGACTCCAGCGCCTCAAGCCCTCGGGACAAATACTCCGGCAGTAAAAAAGGGGCCGTGGCGGTCAGGCAGCAAGTCATCTCGAACGTCAAACCCAGCGTCGCCAAGGCCTCAATACCATGCTGAATCACCTGCCGCAGTCCGGTAAAATCATCGGACAATTCCGAGGGCCTCACAAAAGGAGTCTCCGCGCCCCAGGATCTGGCTACTTCCGCAATCTCTTCGTCGTCCGTGGACACCACCACGGAGTCAAACAAGCCGCTTTGCAATGCTGTTTGAATGGACCAGGCAATCATCGGCCTGCCACAAAAAGCTCTGATATTCTTGCGCGGCACCCTTTTGCTCTTCCCTCGGGCGGGAATCAAGGCCAAACGGGGTGCGGACTGTGAACTACGGGACATCAACGATTGGCAGTCCTTTATGCTGTTTCCTGGGGAAAGCAAGCATGTATGTCTCACCCCGGGCCAGCTCAGGCATGAGTTTCAAAAAACCGTGCGGCTTACCCGCAGAACCCGCCTCCGCGCATGCGTCAGCGTAATGCCAGGCGTCCGGGTTGGAGTGCTTGACGGCATTAACGGGGGGACTCTGGGTCCTCCGGCATTTGATGCGGGCTGCTCCAAATGGCAGGCGGGTCAATGCCGCCATCTTGGACGAATGTGGCGGCATTGCTTCCGACAGGCGGCGCAGACTCTGCTTCAAAATGGGTTGCGTGAATGCCAGTCTTGGAGATTTGTCTGCTCAAATGTACCGTCTTTGTATCCTCGCGCCACTTGGCAGCATGGCGCTGCTGGTACTGGCCGCATCGTGCGAGAAAGAAAAGAAGGAAGAATCTGGCGGAGAACCCCGGCAAGTGTCCCGCGCAGACAAGGCTTGGGACTTGGTCATTACCAACGGCGAGGTGATCGATGGCGCCGGCTCGCCACGCCGTCAGCTTCAACTCGGAATAAAAGATGGCCGGATAGCCGCGATGGGCCTCGATATTGGACCAGGGAAAAAAACCATCGACGCCGCGGGCAAAGTAGTGGCGCCAGGCTTCATCGACGTCCACACGCATGCCGAAAATTTGGCCGAAATCCCTTCCGCCGAAAATTTTCTGCGCATGGGAGTGACGACCATCGTAACCGGCAACTGCGGCGGCTCCGTGCTGGACGTGGCGGCCTATTTTGGGAAATGCGAAGCCACAGGGATCGGTGTCAACATTGGAACGTTGATCGGCCACAACTCGGTACGCCGAAGTGTCATGGGAGGAAGCTTCATAAGACAACCCAGCAAGGATCAGCTCCATAAAATGCGCCAGTTGGTGGACCAAGCCATGCGCGACGGCGCGCTGGGGATGAGCACAGGCTTGGTGTATCTTCCCGGCGCCTACACCAAGACCGATGAGATAATCGATCTGGCGCAAGTGGTTTCAAATCGCGGGGGGATTTATGCGAGTCATATGCGCTATGAGACACATGAAATTTTTGACGCCCTTGAAGAACTGATTGAGGTGGCGCGCGCCGTCGGCATACGCGCTCATGTGTCCCACATCAAACTCAGTGGCCCTGCCGCTTGAGGACGCGCGGACGAGGTGCTGGCCGTGCTCGACAAAGCGCGAGCGGAAGGCCTGCAAATCACGCAAGACCAATACGCCTACACGGCCATGAACGCGGGTTTTGGCCAGTTCATCCCAAGCACAGCGCAAGAAGGCGGTCCGGACAGCCTCCGGCTGCGTGCGGCGGATCCGGAACAGCGGGCGGACATTCTCAGCAGCATGCATGAAATCAGAGAAAATCTGGGCTATAAAAACTACGAGCATGTGGTGATCTCGCGTCACGCCAAAGACCCCGGACTGTTGGGCAAAAATGTCAGCGAAGCAGCGGCATTGAGACGCGCTTCGGATTCGTTGGCGGACCAAACGGAGTTGATTCTCGACATGGAGCTTCAAGGCGGGGCCAAAGCGGTCTGCCACACCATGAATGAGGATGACCTGCGTGTGTTCATGCGGCACCCATTGACCATGACGGCCAGCGACGGCGGACTGAGACAGTTGGGGGTGGAAATGCCGCATCCACGCAGCTATGGCAATAATGCGCGCGTCCTCGGCTTGTACGTGAGGGACTTGGGCGTTTTGGAATTGGAGGAAGCCGTGCGCCGCATGACAAGCCTGCCGGCAGAGGTGTTTCGGCTCAAGGATCGGGGTGTGATCCGCGAGGGAGCAGTCGCGGACCTGGCAATCTTCGACCCCGCCGTGGTCGCGGATAAGTCGGCCTTCGACGATCCTCATCATTACGCCGTGGGCTTCAGCGAGGTGCTGGTCAACGGCATGCTCGTAATTGAGGCCGGCAAGTTGACCGACGCGCGCCCCGGACGAGCGGTGCGAATGAGCCAGTCGCCACACTGACTCACGTCAGGATGTATAGAGACTCCAGCCCCTCCGCATAGTCCTCCTCGCTCAAACCCGCGACCTCGGCCGCCTCGTCATCCAACTCAATCACGCCTGCCTTGTACAAGCTGCGCATGAAGTTGAGCTGCGTGATCAGGTCGTGGCCGGCGAAGGAGCGCAGCATGCGCTCTTTCGAGGGCTTGCCTCGTTCGTAGTGGTCGATGTAGAAGCGCCGGTTTTTGGAGAAATAGAAGTTGGAATTGAAGATTTTGACGCGCCGCGCGCCATGCGCCAGGAACGTGTAGATGTTACTCGGAGTGAGGTTCGGATCGCCGTGAAAGAGGAGGGGATTCCACTTGCGCAGAATGACCTTGCCGGTCTGCCTTGACGCCTCCTCCTGGTAGGGGAAATCGATGTTTTTGAGAACGGCCCAGCGCAGGACGGACAGCCACTCGATGAACTCATGCCCGCGGTTCTCCCGCTCGATCCGGGACATGATGCCAAAAGCGTAACAGGAAATGTCCGTGCGGCTGCCGCAGCTCTCGGCGATGTGGCAGCGGTCGTGGCCGTAGTAATTGGCGCGGACGACCCAGTCCATGCCGTCGATCTCGCCTCCGTGCGCGGCCTCCGTGGGAGCCGGCCCCACGATCGCGACACCGCTTCCGGCCACCTCATCGCGAAAACGCTGCTCGACGGATGAATCCACCTCGCCATGAACGGCGCGGAAGCCCTCCAAATCCCCCTGATGCAACGCGAGGAAGCTTTGATAGCGTTCGGCGGTGAGCCTGCCAAACCCCTTGCAAGCGCGCAGGCGCTCCAGCAACGACGCGGCGCGGGCCGGCTCTCCCTGGTCGAGCGCGGCGCGGAATCCGAGATCGATCTGGTCCCGTCCGGCGTCCGGCTTGTCCGCATGGCGCAACGCCAGCTCACGGCCTTTGCCGCGGCAAATCACCGCGCTGTGGAAACAGCCCAGGGCGAACAACTGGCGGAACAGCATCAGCCAGACATCGCCCGGCAAGGCATCGGCGCCGGTCCGCCGCAGCCGGTCCTGCAAGGCGGCTTGGGCGGCCTCATAAGCCGCGGAGTCCGGGACGGCATCGGCAGGGAGGCCGCGCAACGGCTGGCGCGCCCAGGCGGGCAGCGCCGCCCACAGTTCCTTCCCCTTGTCACCGGGGAAAGGCCAGGCGTCCCGATCCCGCCACCATTGCATCTTGGACAGCCAGTTCATCGTTCGCGCGTCACGCAGTCCGCGGGTTCAGAACCACAATGTCAAAGACGCCGCCGGCCGCCAGGGGAATGAAGCTCGATGTCTTGTTTTCCTTGTGCCAGATGTGGACTCCGCAATCCAGCGAGATGTTGTTGAAGCGGCCCCAAAAACGGGTGAGCCGCCGCACCTTGCTTTGCCCGACGAACAGGAAGTTCCCGAACTGAGCCAAACCGCGGGTGTAGCCGGAAAAAGAGCACATCACGGCGGCGCCGCGATGAACGGCGTAATTCAGGGAATTGCAGAACCAGAGATGCTGGCCGTCAAAGTGGATGGAATGGGGCTGCTCGAGTCCCGTGAGCAGCGTGCGTTTGATCCGCCCGGAGCCGGGATCGAGCGCCACGATGACGCCGTCGTTCCAGACTTCATTGCGCCAGACGCCGTTGTACGAAAACATGGACACGTAAAGCTCGCCATCGTGAAAACAGACATCGTTCACATGATGGGAATCCACTCCGCGCCCAGCTTCTGGAGCCAGCACGAACTCGCCCGTCCGCTCAAGCGTGCCGCCATCGTAAATGCCGATCCGGTCAAACTCGGTTTCCGCCACATAATACAGGTCATCGTTGGGATTGTGGGCGATTCCATGGAAATCGAGCTTCGGCATCGGCGGATGCCGTTGCATCACCTTGAAATCAAAATCAAGCCGCACCAGCCCCTCATGCTCGAGCACGGCGACGATGCTGTCCCGCCCCACGGACAGGCCGCGGACATCGCCTTGAAACACTTGCTCCGCCTGCTTGGTCAGGGCGTTGATGCGGTAGATTCCGCCGTGGTCGCCGATGCAGGAAACCAGCAGCGTGCATTCGGGCTGGTCATGAATCTGGAATTGCGGCGCCTCGGCGAAGTGCCGTTGCGGGACCAGCCCCAAGGCCAAGAGTTGAAGCGAGACCGCCTCAAAGTCCTGAGTGCAAATGACCACGAACAAATCGTCCAACGGCACCTCCCGAAGCGACTGCACGGAGCGGATGGGGCGGCCGCAGAACTGCTCGCCCTCGCGTTTGGGGTCGTTGTCGATGACAAACTCGGGATCAAGCGGCAGCTCGGACAGGAATTGCGAGGCGCTCCGGCCCGCGCCAAAAATGACAACCCGCTTGCCGGCGACTCGTTGCGCGAAAGAAAAAAGTTTCTGAACGTCGATCATATCCTCCCGATGGCTTTAGGGCAAAGCGGGCCGAATGTCGAACCCGATTTTTCACCCTGCCTCCTCCAATCCGGGGCATCGCGGCGATTCCCGCTTTTCCCGGATTGACGGCGAAAGCGCAGCAGTGAAAGTAAAGGTTCCCGCAATTCTTTTTCAGCATGGAAACACACCCCGGTTTTGTCATCTGGCTCTACGGCCTCCCGTGTTCGGGCAAGTCAACGCTTGCCAAGTCATTGCTCCAATGGGCGCGCCAAACGGGCCGCCCGGCCTTGGGCCTGGACGGAGACGCGCTGCGCTCCGGCGTCTGCGCCGACTTGGGATTTTCAGACGCAGACCGCACCGAGAACATCCGCCGCGCCTCGCACCTGGCCAAGCTGGCGATGGAATCCGGCCTCGCGGTGATCGTTTCCCTGATCACGCCGACCGTGGCTTTGCGCGAGTTGGCCCAGTCCATCATCCCGGCGGACCGGCTGCTGCTGGTCGCGGTGGATTGCCCGGTGGAGGAATGCCAGCGGCGCGACGTGAAAGGACTGTACGCAAAAGCCGCCGCCGGCCTGATCAAAGGCATGACCGGCGTGGATGGCGTGTTTGAACCCGTCCGCCCGGGTGAATTCAGGGTGGACTCGTTGAACCACTCCATCGAGGAATGCGAGCAAAGCATCCTCCAGGAGGCTGCTGCAAGAAAGCTGGTTGGAAGTTGAAAGAAAAGTAGAAGCCCCCTCCCGGTTCCCTTACCATCCGGCCCTCATGAAAGCCGCCGCCGATCCTGCCGCCGACCCCGTTCCCACGCACGACGACCTCATCAAGTCCCTGCTCTCCCAGCCCCGCCTGCTGGTTGATTTCTTCCGCGCCTTTGTTCCCGATGTGCTGGAGTTCGCCGACTTCTCCCAGGCCGAATACCTCGACAAGGAACACCCCCGCTCCGCCAAACGCCCCCGCCGCTCCGGCGACCTGCTCGTCAAAGCCCGCTGGCAGTCTCAAGACACCGCTTTTCTCATCCATATCGAAAGCCAGAGCAAAGCCGAAGCCACCGCCCTGGAGCGCGCCGGCGAGTACGCCCTGCGCGACTCCATCCGCTACCGCCTGCCGGTGATGCCCGTGCTGCTGCTGACCTATCCCAAGCCGGAAACCCCGCAGCCCGACTCCCTGGAGTGGAACTTCGGCAAGGTGGCTGCGATCCGGGTGCACTGCCCCGTGCTGCATTTCCGACTGATGGACGCGCGCCCGCATCTGGAAAGCCGCAACGTGGCGGCGCTGGCCTTGTCCGCGTTAATGCGGCTGGACACGGAGCAGCAGGTCGAGGCCATCGCGCAAACGCTGGCCGAGGCTCTGCGGCAGCGTTTCTCTCCCGATGAACTGGAAGCGGCGGCGGCCTTCGTGCGGCATTACGCGCCGCTGGGGAGAGAACAGCTCTTGCAATTGGAGAGGCGGGTGAGTAAGATGTCGGAGAAAGAACCCGCCCTCGCCCCCATGCCTGCACTCGTCAATCCGTTCGTTGAACTCGGCAAACTCAAAGGCCGCCAGGAAGGCCGCCAAGAAGGCCGGGCTGAAGGCGAGTTGGCACTCGTGCTGCGGCAGTTGGAGCGGAAATTTCCCCGCGTAGCGCGAGCGGCCGGCGTGAAGCTGCGGTCTCTGGACGAGCCGCGACTGCTGGCTTTTGGGGAGGCGCTGCTGTTCTTCGAGACGGAAGCGGAGTGCCTGGAGTGGTTGAAGCGGGGGTGATGAGCGGCGGATAAGCGCGCCTTGAATTCTTGATCAGGTGTCGCGGTGAATTGAGCCGGCCAACTCGATCAACGCCTCCGCGACACGGCGCGTCCCCAGCCCGTCCTGAACTTGCATGCATCTCTGCGCTGCGGTTATACGCAGAGCCGTCTCCCGCAACCAATGGGACACTTGCTCCACCGCGGTTTTGTCATCCATCGTTTCCACATCTCCGAGAAACGCCCCCAGCCCCGCCTCCGCCCAAGCCTTGCCCGGCGCGCGTTGATTTCCGGCCAAACTAAGCACGAGCGTGGGTACGCCCAGACACGCCAACTCATGCAGCGTCGTCCCTCCGCCCGTGATGGCCAGTTGGCAGCGCGCCATCACTTCCACAGGAGTCCAGTTGTCCACATGCACGGTGATGCGAGGTGTTCGCTCCTCCCGCTCCAAGATCGCGCTCAAGGACGGATTCAAACTCGTCGTCAGCACCTCCACCCGCCCCGCAAATCCGGCCTCATCCAGCCATTCCAAAGCCCTCAGCGTCGTCCCCCGGTCATCCCCTCCTCCAAAAGTCACCAGCACCGCATCCACGTCCTCTTTTCCTTGGAGCGGCAGCCGGCCCCGCACCCTGGCGAACTCCGGGTTCAGCAACGCAAACTCTGGCCCGGACAAAAGCCGCGTCGCAGGCAGCCGGAGCCGTTCCCCGTAATGCTCCCGCGCCGCTCCCGGCGAGGCGTCATGCAGAAACTCCCCCCATATCGGGT
>CAZNKC010000007.1:16767-56183 GCA_964573315.1 uncultured Verrucomicrobiaceae bacterium
CGCCCGGTTGCCGAACTGCATCCACCGCAAGCCCGCCTCGCGGAGCGTCACCTGATAGCTTTCATCCAGCCGGTAGTGGTCGAGCACCCCCGCCATCACCCCCTCCGCCCGGCATTGCCCCGCCAGCCAATGCGCCTCATCCGCGGCGTCCAAGTCCCAAGGAACCTCACTCACCTCCGCTCCGGCAGGCAAGCCCGCCTTGTCCAAATCCAAATCACGCCAGCGCGCAAAACACCTGATCCCGGCTCCTCTGCGCCGGCATTCCGCCGCCAGCGCCGCGCAGCGCCGCAGATGCCCCAGACCGATCCCGGGCGAGGCGTCAAACCTGAAAAAAAGCGCCGGTGTCACGCAAACAATTCTCCTTTCCGACCGGTCACGACAAAGTCCTCCGGCGCCTCATCCAAAGCCGCCAAGCGCCCCTGGTTCACCGCCGACCAGGCGCAAGCAAGGCCGAGTTGGTTGGAGCGGAGGATGTCTGCCGCAGTGTGGGCGGACTCTCCCTCGCCACGAACCGCCGCCGCCAGTTCCATCAAAGCCCGCTGCCTGCCGCTGGCCGTGAACGGCGTTTCGATCTGCCTCGGCACGCTCCACGCCGGACCGGCGGCGCGTTCGTGGACGGCCAGCCAGGACGTGTTTCCGCCGATGAGGTATTCCCCCTGCTCGCAGATGAGGCGGGTCACTCCCGCGCCGGTCGATAAAATCAGCGCGCTCGCTCCGCCGCTGAATTGGATCGCCGCCCCCTCCACCAAGGGGTCTGCATCCAACACTTTCCCATTCCAGGAATCCGGCTCGAAACTCATCCGCGCCTGCACCGAAGTGACTTCCGCCGTTCCGAAGAAAAAAGTGATCAAATCGAAAGTGTGGGGATGCGCCCACAGCAATTCCGCCCGTCTGCCCTCCACCACCACTTGGCGCAGTGGCCCCAAATGCCCCGCCGAGAGGAGACTCTTGGCCGCGCGCGGCACGTCCATATACCGCCGCACCGCACCATAGCTGAGGATCATGCCGGCGGCCTCCGCCGCGCTGAGAGCCTTCCGGCATTCCGCGAGGGAACGCGCCAGCGGTTTCTCAAAATGAACTCCCCTCACTCCCCGCCGTGCCGCATGCTCGATCAACGCCGCCCGGCCCTCCGTGCGGGTGGCAATCAAAAGAATATCCGGCCGCACTTCATCGATGAGCCGGAAGCCGTCTTCGTACCAAAGACTCACGCCATGCCGCTCCGCCGTCGCCCGGGCGGCCTCGGCGTTCTGGTCGCACACCGCCGCCAGTTCCACTCCCGGCGCCTCCCTCAACGCGTCCAGATGGCTGTACGGAAACCACACCGGCGGCAGAGTCTCGCGCAGACGATCCGCCGTGTGCGCGCCGATGCGACCGCACCCGATGAGGGCGGCACGGAGAGGATTTCGATTCACGCTCATGAGTCCCAGTGCAGCAAGCAGGTCAGTCTTCCCTCCCGGCGCAGGGAAAGCGATTCATAAACATCCCCCAACTCCCGCCAGGAATGCTCCCCGCTGATCAGCTCCCGCGCCGGCAAACGGCCTTCAATGATCCGATCCAGCAAATACCCGCAGTTGCGGCGCAGCGTCAGCCGCCGTCTCTCCGGCGTCATCTCCCTGTCCGCGGACCAGCCGGAGGCCTGGATGCGCAACTGCTTGTCATAGAAGTACTGCGAATCCAACGGATTGAACTCCGGCGCCGGCTGCCCCCGGCCCGGAAATCCGATCACCGACAACGTGCCGCGCCGCCGCGCCAGCTTCAGCGCCAGCAGCCAGTCATCCCAGCGGTCTCCCGTCACAATCACCACATCCGCCCCGTCCTGGCCCGTTGCCGCGCGGTAGCGCTCCACGGCAGCGTCATCCGTCTTGTCGTAAACCTCGGCCGCCCCCATCGCCGCAGCCTTGTCCCGGCTCTCCTTTTGCGCGGAAAACCCCGCCACTTTCCCGCCGCCCAGCGCCGCGCACGCCACCGCGCCCAACCCCAGCACCCCCAGTCCCGCCACCGCCACCCGCTGCCCCGGCTGAAACTCCGCATTGAGCAGCGCCGAGTATCCCAGGTGAAACAAATACGTCGTCGCCGCCGCGCCCAAGTCCGCGCCCGCGGGCGCCTTCACCAGCAGATCCGTCTCCCGGCAAATGAAAGCACTGCGGTGGGACTGGTGGGACAACACCCAATCCCCCTCCGTGAACTCCTTCACCGCCCCTCCCGTCTTCACCACCCGCGCCACATTGCAATACCCCACCACCCGCGGATACACCGGCCCTGGCCGCAGCGGCGGCAGCCCCTTATAGGCCGCCAGCTCCGTCCCCACCGACAGCGCGGACACCACCGTGCGTGCCAGCACTTGATCATCCGCCAAGCACGCGCCGTCCAGCTTCTCCGCCTCAAACACCAACCGGCCCGGCCCCGTCAGACGGGCGATCTGGGCTTCGATGATCTCACTCATGGTTCTCCTCCATCGCGCAAGCTTCTCCCTCTGTCACGCGCTCAACGCCCTCGCCAGCGCCTCTTTCACCCTGCCCACGTCCTCATCCGTCATCGCTGGGAAAAGCGGCAGCGTGATGGCCTCCTCATAGTACCGCTCCGCCTCCGGGAAATCTCCGCGCTTGAAACCCAGCCGCTCGTAATCCGGCTGCAAATGCACCGGAATGTAATGCACGTTCACCCCGATGCCCTGCGCCCGCATCGCCTCGAACACCTCGCGCCGCGTCTTGCGGATCGCCGTCAAATCCAGCCTCACCATGTAAAGATGCCAGCCGCTCACCCCGCGCAGATCACGCGCCAAAGGCCGCACGGGCAGCCCCGCCAGCGCCTCGTCATACTGGTCCGCCAGCGCCCGCCGCCGGGCCGCGAACGCCTCCAGCTTGCCCATCTGGCTCGCTCCCAGCGCCGCCTGGATGTCCGTCATCCGGTAATTGTAACCCAGCTCCAACTGCTGGTAATACCACGGCCCGTCCGCCTCCCGCGTCATCCGCTCCGGGTCGCGCGTGATCCCATGCGTGCGCAGCGTGCCGATCCGCCAAGCCAGCTCGTCGTTGTTCGTGGTAATCATGCCGCCCTCGCCGCTGGTGATGATCTTCACCGGATGGAAACTGTGGGACACCGCGTCCGACCATTTGCAGTTCCCGATGCGCTCCCCCTCGTAACTGCCGCCCAGCGCGTGCGCCGCGTCCTCCAGGATTTTGAATCCATACTTTTCGGACAAAGCATGTATGCGCGGCATATCGCAGCTCTGCCCCGCGAAATGCACCGGTACCACCACCTTCGGCAGCCGCCCGTCTTTTTCCGCCGCCTTCAATTTGATCTCCAGCCGTTCGGGACACAGGCAGACGGTGTCCGGATCCACATCGACAAAGTCCACGCCCGCCCCGCAGTAGCGCCCCGCGTTGGCCGAGGCCACAAACGTGATCGGGCTCGTCCACAACCAATCCCCCTCCCCCAAACCCATCGCCTGGGCCGCGCAATGCAGCGTCGCCGTCCCGTTCGCCATCGCCACCCCGTGCCGCGCCCCGCACCAGTCCGCCACGGCTTTTTCAAAGCGCGGGATGGCCGGCCCCTGCGTCAAAAAATCCGACCGCAGCACCTCCACCACCGCCGCGATGTCGGCCTCGTCGAGCGACTGCTTTCCGTAGGGCAGCATGGTTCAGACGCTGAAGGACGGGTCCAAATGATCGCGGATCAACGCGCGCATCTCATCCACCGTCAGGAAATGCTCGTTCGTGCCCGAGTTGTAGCAAAAACCGTCCGGCACCAGCGCCGCGCCCGTCTCCTGATAGCGCCGCATCAAACCCGCGTCACCGGGCGGCAGGATGCAGTAATGACTGCCGCAATCCACCGTCGTCAGCGCATCCGCCGTGGAGATCATCTCCTCGTGAATCTTCTCCCCCGGCCGGATGCCCACCACCGGATGCTCGCACTCCGGCCCGATCGCCTCCGTCAAGTCCAGGATCCGGTAGGACGGAATCTTGGGCACCAAAATCTCCCCACCCAGCCCCTTTTCCACGGCATCCAGCACCAATTTGACCCCCTCCTCCAGCGTGATGTTGAAGCGCGTCATCTCCGGGTGCGTGACCGGCAGCACCCCGCCGGCGCGTTTGCCCATGAAAAAAGGAATCACCGATCCCCGGCTGCCCATCACGTTGCCATAACGCACCACCGAGAACCGCACGTCATGCCGCCCGCGGATGCGGTTGCCCGCGATGAACAGTTTGTCCGAGCACAGCTTCGTCGCCCCGTAGAGATTGATCGGCGAGCACGCCTTGTCCGTGGACAGCGCCACCACCTGCTTCACCCCCTGGGCGATGCAGGACTCGATCACGTTTTCCGCACCCAGTACGTTCGTCTTGATGAACTCCATCGGATTATACTCCGCCGCCGGCACCTGTTTCAGCGCCGCCGCATGCACCACCACGTCGATGCCCTCCATCGCCCGCATCAGGCGGTCCCGGTCCCGTACGTCGCCGATGAAATACCGCAGCCCCGGATATTGGGCCATGCTGAAAGTTTGGGACATCTCGAACTGCTTCAGTTCATCCCGCGAAAACACCACCAACCGCGGCGCCTCGGGATTGCGCTGCAAAATCGTCTCCACAAACTTCTTCCCAAACGAGCCGGTGCCGCCCGTGATCAAGATTCTCTGGTTTTCAATCATCTGAAAGGTAAACTGGATGCTCCATGCCGGGCCTCACACCCGGCCTTCATTAGACTTTGCTCCCCCAGCTAGGCAACCTCTTTTCTCGTCACGCCACGCCTTCCCCTTCCCGATGCCTCAGTTCCACACCGCCGACCCCGCCCTCATCGAGCAGATCGCCTGGCTCATCCCCCGGCTGCCCGAACCCAGCCCCTTTCAAATCCGCTGCGAGGCCGACTACTACGGCGCCGCCCACGAGATCGCCCGCGCCATCGGCCTGCCTTCTCCGCCGCACAGTTCCGCCACCTGGAAGCACGGCTGGAACCGCTTCCCCTCCGACAATGCCGCCCAGTGCGCCACCTACCAGCCGGGCACACGCGTCCACCTCATGCCCGACGAGCACCACCAACGCCTGCTGCGGGACGCCGGTTACCCCAACGCCCTCGCCGTCGGTTACCCCTTCCTCTACACCCCCTCTTCCGGTCATGCCCGCCGCCCGCGCAGCCTGCTCATCGCCCCCTTTCACCTGCTCCCGGAGATCACCCCCGCCGCCACCCAGTGTGAAAACGAACAGCTCTTCGCCGCCTACGCCGTCGCGCAGCGCGACCACTTTGACTGCGTCTGCGCCTGCCTGCACGCCAGTTGCGCGGAAACCGGTCTGTGGACGGCCTCGCTCGAAGCCGCCGGCATCCCCTGGATACTCGGCGCCATGACGGCGGACGCCAACAGCCAGCGCCGCGTCCGCACCCTTTTCGAATCCTTTGACTGCGTCCTGACCAATCACATCGGCTCCGTCATCCCTTACGCCGCTTACTGCGGCGCCCGCGCCTGCGTCGCCGGCCCCGCCGCCGCCATGCCGGACGCCGCCGCCTTCGCCGCCAATCCCGCTTATCAGAAGCACCCCGAAGCCTTGGAGCGCCTCCAGCGCCTCCTCCGCATCCCCCTCACGGAGGACTTGCCCTTTCTAGTCAAGGAACCCTCCGACGCGATCTGTCCCCAAGAATGGGCCAACGAAACCCTCGGCGCCAAGCATCAAGCCAGCCCCGCTGAAATCGCCCGCCTGCTCGGCTGGCGCATCAATCAGATCCCCGCCGGCTCCGGCGAGAACGACAGCGGCAACGACAGCCACCGCAAACTCCTCATCACCCTCGGCTGGTCCCCCCCCGCGCTCGGCGAGCCCGAAGACCAGCTCCGCCTCGCCAAGCTGCTCGAAAAAAACAACAGCGCCGCGGACAACCCCGTCACCGCCTTGGAAACCACCCTGGACGAAGTCAAAGCACTCCGCCAGCAAGCCAAAGACCTGAAAAAACAAGCCGCCGACGGCGCCAAATTCCAAGCCGTGCAGCGCTCCTGGACCTGGCGGCTCCTCGCCAAACCCCTTTTCTCCATCGAAAAACGCCTCCGCCCCAGCCAACAACCGCCAAAAAAACAATAACTCCCCCCATCTCCCCCTCTCTCCATCCCCATTGACTCCCCCCGCACCTCAAGCGACATTCCCCCCCATGGCCGCCCCGCTTCTCAGCATCGATCCGCGCACCCTCCCAGCGGAGGGCAGGCGGCTCAACGGCACCCTGCCGCCAGCCCTCTTCGCCCTGTCCGCAGACGACCCCATCCGGCCCGCCGGCCCCGTCGAATACCAGCTCCACGCCCTGCGGGATGATGACAGTCTCGTCCTCAGCGGCGTCCTGCGCGCCCTTTTCACCTTGGATTGTGTCCGCTGCCTCCAGCCGCTGGACTACCGGGTGGAACTCACCGATTACAGCGCCGAAATCCCGATTGAAAACGAACAGATCATCGACTTGACGGACTGGCTCAGAGAAGATATGCTGTTTGCCCTTCCGAGCTACCCTCGCTGTGAAGACGGCAACGTCTCCCCGCGGGATTGCCCCGCCGAAGGCCAGTTTGAACCCGGTTCTGACTCTGATGAGCAAGAGCAGACGGACCAACCGGCCGCCGCGAGCAACACCGGTGTCTGGGATGCCCTCGATCAACTCAAAAGCTAGTACCCACCCCCTACCCCCATGGCCAATCCCAAACGCAGACAATCCAAGGAACGCCAACGCAAACGCCAAGGTTCCGCCCGCTGGCGCGCCCCCGTGCTCAAAACCTGTCCCGAATGCGGCAGCGCCGTCCCCGGCCACGTCGCCTGCCCCTCCTGCGGCTACTACAAAGGCCGCCAAGTGCTGACCATCGAAGCCGCCGAGTAAGGCGCGTGCGGGAGCGGGCTTGGCCTTGCCGGTCTTCGCTCATTGACAAGAGCCTTCAATCACTCTAAACTGGAGTTCAGGTGTGCCCTGAATCCCAAAGCTTTGTCCCCGCCCTCCATGCAATCCACCGTGCAACAACCGACACCGGCACAGCTTCAAGCCGAAGCCGAAAAGATGCGCGCCGTCCGCAAGAAGTGGACGCTGACCGATCCGGTCAAGGCCGACAAACAGATGGAAGCCAATCGCAAACTGCGCCTCCAGATCGAAGGGCAGCCAGTCTTGAGCAGTTCTTACGGCTGGTAGCCTGGGGTAAAAACCAGCCGCGCTTTGACGTGTCCCGCCTCGCCGATGAACGGGACCGGGGCGGCGAGCATGTGGTTTACAATTCAGTGGAAGGCCCGGACCGGGTTTTCAAAATCACCCATCCCGGTCAAGCCGGCCTGACCATCGTCACCCACCAAAATAGCCACGGCGAATGCAACGCCGCCCTCGGCAGCGCCACACCCGCCGAATACCTGGAACGTTTCATCATCGTCAACGAATTGTTCGGTGACGCCGTGTTTTTTGAAGGCATCATCGAAGGAGAGCAGCCGTCGCTCATCATCTCGCAACCGAAACTCGAAGGTGTCTTGCCGGAGCAGCCCGAAATCACGGCTTATCTCCGCGACAAAATGAAATTCGAGCGCGTGGACACCCTCATCTGGCATCGCCCGGCGGACGGCGTTGTCATAGGGGACACCAAACGCTCCAACTTCCTCAAAACCCCGGATGGCGAGATTCTCCCCATCGACGTCGCCGCCCGCTTTGCCACCCCTGAGATGACAGCCTCTTGGAGCCACCCCCCGCCTCCCCAGACACCCCTCCGGCATTGGCTCGAAACACTCCGCCAAAAATAATCTCCCGATTCCTATGGGATGACCGCGGAGAAAAAGACATCCGGAATCAAACCTCTGCGGGCCTCCCATCATTGTCATGCTAAAACATGAACAACCTCCCCCTTCCCTGAATGGAGCGGGTGACGCGATTCGAACGCGCGACATCTTCCTTGGCAAGGAAGTGCTCTACCACTGAGCTACACCCGCAAATTTTTGCAGGCCGAGAAAATGTCAGGCTTTGCCCGCCGCGCAAGTGGAAAATTTATCTCCGATTCAATCGCGGCCAGCCGCCCGCCTCTTTTTGCGAGCGCAAAACCGCGCGCGCCTCGCCGCGCGCCACGTCGGCGATCACCCGCTCATCCACCGCATCCCGCACCGGCCCGGCGCCGGCCTCCGCCAGCAGCCTTTGCAAACCCTCGCCACCCAAATCCGGACGCGGTGGATTAGGCGAGGTAAACAAACGCCGCGCCGACCGCTGCCGCCTGAACACCTCCGGACCGGCATCGACCGCCTCGCCACTTTCCAGCACCTCGGTGATGGCATCATCCACGACGCGCCCGCCGCCCGCCAGCAGCCAATTGCCGGACGCCCACACACGCACGCCGGCGTGCGTGCCGTGCTTCGTGATCGTCTCCAGGCAGCGCCCGGTCTTCGCCGTGTCCATGAACACATTGCCTTCAAACTGAAACTCGAACCGCCTGCCGCGCGCCTCCTCGCGGCGATCCTCCACCCCCGCCGTGTACCGCGCCCCGGACCTGCCAAAACCAGCCATCACATTCCCTACCGCCTCCATCTTGACCTCCCAATCATCCCCCCGGCGCATGTCGTTGGCCTCGAACTGCGGCCCCCGCATCCGGTAGCGTGCCAGCAGGCAGTGATGCACCGTCAGCGTGCTGGCGCTGGCGTTGATCGCGTAGGCGTGATCGTCCCCGTAGGGATGCAGACGCGGATGGCCCAGCGGCTCCGCCAGCAGACACCACTGCACCGTCACCCGCTGGCAACGCACCACCGAGATCAACTCGTCACAACTCCAGCTCAACGACAAATGATCCAGCACCACGCCCCGGCACTCTTGCAAACCGATGCAATCCAGCCCGGCGGAGTTTTGCGGACGCTCCAGCTTCTCCGCCTTCAACTTTTTGCGCACCGTCTCATCCCCCAGCCGCACCCGGAAGCCGGTCAGGATCACCTCCTCGCAGCCGCTGAATTCCAGCGACCCACCGCGCACGCAGACCCCGCCGCCCGGCGCATCGCTGCCGTCCACCGTCAACCGGCCCGACTTCACCTGGATGCGATCCTTCAACATGATGTCCCCCGCCACCGCGAACCGCACCACGCGCGGCCCCGTCTGCCGCAGCGCCCAGCGCAGCATCCCCGGCTCCGGTTTTTTGACATCGTCATCCAGCCGTGTCACCATGATAAGCCGCCCGCCCTCGCCGCCGCGCACGCCATGCCCCCAGCCGTGAACTTCCAGCGCGCCCGCCGCTTCCGAGGCGGCAAGCATGGCCGCCAGAACACAAAACATCGCCATCCATCGTTTCATCGTACAAACATGAAGATGGATGCGCAGGGCGCAAAGAAACTTTTGACCTCTCCCTTGCGCCCCGCGCCGTGGTACTTTACCCTTTCCACATGAGTTCCGCCGCCCTCCTCCAGATCAAACAACAACTCTCCCAACTCACCGGGAAAGAGCGTCAAGATGTCGCCGCTTACCTGCACCGCTTGAGGCAGGAGTCACCCGCATGGCGCAAGGAAATGACCCGCCGCATGAAGGAAATGGATGCCGGCAAGAAATTCCGGCTGCCCCGCGGCGTGGCCGCCATTTGAGTCATGACCGCCTACGAACCGGCACTTGCTTCCCAAGCTTGGGAGTGGCTCTGCAGCCTCTCGAAGACCCGGCAAAAGCGCATCATCCGGATCATCCGGCAGTTGGCATCCTCTCCATTTGTGGAGGGTGACTACAATACCACGGACAGCACCGGACGCCCGTTGGAAAACCTCCGCATTGAAGATTTCATCATCACTTTTTGGGCGGATCATCACGCCAAAGAAATCCGTGTGCTTGACATCACCGAGCTTTGAATTCTTCCCCTTGCTGCCCTTGTTCCTCCACGGTTATGACCGCCCTCCTCCACACAACCAGGATTGCGCTCACCGCCCTGCTGCTGGCCCTCCCGCCCGCCACGGCGGCCGAGGTGCAGAGCCACGGCCTGTGGTTCGAGCACTGGCTTTGCGACACCTTTTTCGACGGCTATCGCCCGGCCAGCCACACGCAAAAATGGGACATCCCAGCCGCCGCCAACGCCCGCCACGGCAGCCTCCCCGTCAATCCCAAGGCCGTCAAATACGGCACGCCCCTCGGCCTCGGTGACGCCCTTCGCCAGCATGAAATCGGCGCTTCCGGCGAGTCCTTCATCCTCATCGCCGGATTTTGGGAGCAGTCTGGAGAAACCGTCAAAAAATGGGTCAACGCCCAAGCCGTCACCGTCACGCCGGAGCAATGGCGCAAGCTCTGGCATCCGGTCACGCTCGACGACCTGAAAAAGCTCGACGCCATCATCAAAGACACCACGCTCACCCTTGAGGAAGCCCGCGCCCAAGCCAAGACCGTCAAATCGCGCCCCCCGTTCACCGCAGCCGTCATCCAAGTCAATCCCAAGATCGACCACGCCCAGCGCCGCCTGCAATGCAGCCTGGGCTTCCACGCCTTCTTCGACCACCTCGCCCCGCAAGCCGCCCGCGACCGCCAGGACAGCCCCGCCATTTGGGAAAAACCCATCCCGCCCGTGCCGCACTCCGCGCCCCGGCGGCTGCAAAAATGAATCCCCAAAAACCGGCTAAACCAAAATCAAAAGGACGGAACGATCTTATTTGAGGAATGGCGCACAACACAGCGGCAGTAACACCGCTTGCTGGTGTACAGCCTTTAGGCGATTTGAAAACCCACGCGGCGCAGCCGCCTTTTTTGAGGGAGCGGCTAAAGCCTGCACACCAGCGAATGGCACACCGCACTACCTCCAAGACACCGTGGCGCCGTCCCCGCAGGCAGCACGCTGACGCACCGCCTCATACAACACCACAGCCGCCGCCGTGGACAGGTTGAGACTGCGCGTGCCCCGCATCGGGATGCGCAGAACCTGCGACTCATAAGACCGCAGCAGAGCCTCCGGCAGACCGCGCGTCTCCGGACCGAGGACGAGCCAAAGATCTTCCGCCGCCAAGTCCGCGTCCCAGTGGCAGCAGCCGCCCTTGGTGCTCAGCAACCGGAGAGCGTCCGGTTGCGCGCCGGATTCTCTCATGAAACTCTCCCAATCCTCCCACACCCGCACGTCCACCTCCGCCCAATAGTCCAGCCCGGCGCGCTTCAGATGCTTGTCCTCCAGGGAAAACCCCAGCGGGCGGATCAGGTGCAGACGCGCGCCCGTGGCCAGACACAAGCGACCGGCGGCGCCGGTATTGTGGGGGATCTCCGGCTGATAAAGCACCAGATGAATCATGCGCGCCTGCTGCCTACGGCCCAAGCTGGCCGGCCACGTCCGGAGTCAACGCATTCACCGGCTGCCCGGAGGGATCCAGCACCCGGACGGAGACAAACACGATGAAGCTTTTCCGGTCCGTCAGCTCCACTTTGCTTTTCCAAAAACGCCCCACCAACGGAATGTCGCCGATGACCGGCACCTTGTCCTCCACCTTCACCCGGCGATCCTGAATCACCCCGCCCAGCACCACCGTGCTGCCGTCATACACCCGCACCGATGTGTTGATCCGGTTGGTGCGAAATATCGGCTGGATGATGCGGTTGTCCACGGGTTGAGAGACGGTCGTCGTACCGATGTCGATCGTGTTATTGATGTCCGAGGCATAGTCAATGAACCCTTCAAACTCCGTCGTTTCCGGCGCCAGTTGGATTTCCACGTCGCGGCCGTTTTCCCCGATCACCGGTTCCATCTCAATCACCGTGCCCAATTTGCGCATCTCAAAGGTGGTCGGCGTTGACGGAGTGATCGGACCGGTGTTGCTGCCGCCGCGGTAAATGGTATTGCCGATTTGGAACTGCCCCACCTGCTGCGGCACCTCCGGCGGATCGAACTCCGTCGGGTAAATGAACTCCCGCGCCAAGTCGATCGTCGCGCGCTGCCCGCTCTTGGCGACGATGCTGGGCACAGCCACCAGATCGACTCCCTTTTTCTGGCTCAAAGCCCGCACCACCACCTGAAACTGCGGGTCCGTCAGCACGCCGCTGAGCGCAAACTGTCCCGGCGAGCGCGCATTTACCGGCGTCATGGTGACATTTTCCCCCAGCAACGCCTCGAGTGTCGGGCGTCCCAGTATCTCCCCGGAACTGCGCACGCCGGCGGTCATGGGGAAGCGACCCACCGGCACATCCGTGCCGGGAAACATCATGGGGAAATTGTCCACAAGATCCCCCGGCGCCTGCATGTTGCCACTGGTGCCGCCGGAGCCGAAAACCCCGTTGGAACCAGGTACGTTGAACTGCCCCAGCAGCCAGTCGAACCCCAGCTCTTCCAGATTCGTCTGGTTGATCTCGATCCATTTCACCGAGATCAGCACTTGTTTCGGCGAGTTGTTGGCCGCCTGCTCCACGAGCATGTCCACGATGTCATGGCCCGCCGCCGTGTTGCGCACGATCAGGCGGTTCGTCGCCGCGTTGTAGCTGGCCATCGCCCCCTCCGGAAAGCTCACCCCGCGGCTCTCCAAAAACTCCTTGGCGGAAAGCCGGCGGATGGAGATGCCGCCCGCCGCGGCGGGGGCGTTTGACGCGAAGGGGTCGTTGGCCGCCGGTGCGGCCTCGGCGGGGGCGGTCTCAATGAAGCCGGGCGGCACGCGGTAGGTTTTCAAGATCAAATCTCCCGACTGCTCGGTCAGCGACACGAATTTCACCGCAAATTCTTCGATTTTGAAGGCCGCTCCGGCTTTTTCCGCCGAGTAACGGACCAGTTCTTCGAGCGGAATGTTGGTGAGAGAAAGATCGATGAGCCTGCTGCTGGTCTCCGGCGGCAGGCTCAGCACGAAGTCAATGCCACGGCCCTCCGGATCCAGATCCCGGCTGCGCACGCGCAGGAACTCGATCACTTCCTCGAACGAGGCGCCGCTGAAATCCACTTTCGGCACGATCAGACTGCGCAGCTTCTGCACGATTTTCTCCCGGTTGCCCGCGACGCTGCGCAGCGAGTCCTGACGGACATCGGCATAAGCCCCCAACTCCGCCACCGTGGGCGGCACGGCATCCTCCCACGCCGCGCCCACTTCGTTCAACAAACGGATTTTGTGGTGGTCCCGCGCCGCCGCAAAATAAGCCGCGCGCTCCTTCTCCGCACGCTCCATGCCGCGCCGGGCCGCCGTGTTGTAGGGATCCGCGCGCAGCACCTGGGTGTAGGTCTCGATCGCCGCGTCAAAATTCCCCAGCTCGAATTGAGAGCCCGCGAGCCGCAGCCCGTCCATGACCTGTTTGGTGGCGGCCACATGCTGGGGCGTCAGCGCGGGCGGGTAGCGGTCCGGGTCGGTCATGTCCTTGAGCAGCCGGTGCGCCTCCTTGTTTTGCGGATCCATTTCAGGGTCGATGACCGATTTGAGCAGTGTCTCCGCCTCCTGGTATCGTCCCTCCGCCAGCAACTCGCGCGCCCACCCCCTGGCCGCCACCGCGTAACCTTCGCGCGCACGACCGCGCGTCGCCTCCGCCAGCGGAGAAACCGGCAGGGATTTGTAAGCGCTGCCGAAAGCTCCCACCGCCTCCTGGTGCTTGCCGGCGTTAAGCAGCAGATAGCCCTCCCGGATCTGGGCCTCCCCCTCCGTCACCCGCGCCGCCCGCCGGCTCGCCTCCGCTTCCGCTAGGCTGCTTAACGACCGGCCCCCGGTTTGGGCCAGGGAACTGCCGCAGACAGTCCCTATCAGGGCGGCCAGCAAAAACGCCGCCCCTTTCACGGGGAAATGGCAATAATGATTTAGCGGTGAACAGATCGGCATGAGTCACAGTCTCTCTATTTTCAGAAAGAACGTGCAGAAGTAGCAGAAACCCCCGCTCACCCCAAGCCCAAATTCGGCGGCAATCGAATATTTCTCCAACAGAAATCGTCTCCCATGCGTTGATGCGGTTCCGTTTTCTTTAAATTTTGAAGGATTTATGTAGCCAAATCCAAACAATTTGCGCATTCTACCCGGTCTTGATCTTTATTTCACATGATCTTCAGACAACCCAACCAACCCCGTCTTTTCTCAATGCCTCACACCGTTCTTTGGGGAGTGGTCTTTGGCTCTATCGCCATTTCAACCATATTTTCCACAGCAGCCACACCTTCCACGATCGAGAAGAACCTCGGACCTTGGGGCACGCTCACCGCCGTACCCATTTTTTTGGAAGCCCCCACTTCCATGGTGGAAACCTACCCGCTGCCCAACAGCATGCCCCGCTGGAGCTTTCCCGAGGCGGAAGCCTCCCGCCTGCCTCTCTTTTTCAGCAGCATCGGCCTGCCCGCCTCGCTTATCAGCACGCTCAACCAGCCCAACCTGCAAATCCGCGAGGGTGGCTGGATTCATCTGTTCCCACCGGCGGCGGCCGTCGAGGCCTTGGACCCGGAGGTTCGCACGCGCCTCTACATCCAGTTGGGCAAGTTCGAGGTCAACGAATTTCACCATGACCCGGTCCTCATCCTCGCCGACACCGTCGAGGAATGGTACCGCTCCAGCGGCCTGCGCCCGGAGATCGTGTCCGCCATCTCCAAGCTCAGCTACCGCCGGGGTGAAGCCTGGGCTTTCAGTGATCTGCCCATCGTCCTCGGCCAGTCCAAAAGCGAATCGGAAGCCAGGGATATCTTCAAAACCTTCACCCGCACCCGCACTTACCTCATCAAATTGAAAGTCACCCCGGACCTCGACGTGGACGCCATCCGCGCCTACTGGAGCATCGGCGGGAAATCCTTCCGCCTCAAAGCGCTGGATCCCGTGCTGAACTCCATCAAAGAGACGGGCGAGACGATCGATCTCGACATCTCGCACGTCATCCCCGCCCTCCCCCGCAAGCTCATCTACAACTACCCCGCCGCCCACTTCGCCACGAAAGGCATCCTGCCGGACTGCCACTGGACCTCGCTCAATTTCTTCAATTACGAACCGCACGAGTACCTCCTTGACTCCCAACTGGCCACCAACCGCGTGCTGGAGGACTACGTGCCGGTGGACGCGCCCTACACCTATGGCGACATCTTGTTCTTCCTCCGCGCCGCCGACGGAGACGCCTTCCACTCCTGCCTCTATCTGGCGGATGATCTGGTCTTCACCAAAAACGGCCGCAACCAGCTCTCCCCATGGATCATCAGCACCATCGAAGACGTCTCGCGGGTGTATCTGTCCATCACACCCGGCCGCATCCAGGGCTACCGCCGCAAGGACCAGTTCAACGAGATGAGCGAGTGAGCGCGGCTGGCAGAAAGCTTCCTTCCCGTTCTTGGCGCTGGACTCGCCCGGCGGTTTCGACTACAGAAGAAAAAAGCCGTAAAATGGCTTACGGTGCCATGTCCTTCCCAACCACTCCAGAACCAAACCCATCCAAGCCCTGCCGGGTCGCCATCGTCGAGGATCACACCCTCGTGCGTGACGGCTTCCGCGGCCTCATTCAGTCCATGCCGGAATTCGAGTTCCTTTGGTGGGCCGGCAGCATGGCGGAGGCTCTGGAAAATCTCCAAACCTCCCCCCCGGACCTGCTCACCACCGACATCAGCCTGCCGGACGGCAGCGGCCTGGAGATCGTGAAAGCCGCCACCGCCATGACTCCGCCGATCAGCGTCCTGGTCATGTCCATCCACGATGAGACCCTCTTCGCCCAGCGCGCCTTGAAAGCCGGCGCCAAAGGCTATCTCATGAAAACCGCGCCGCAGGAGGACATCGAGGACGCCCTGCGCAAGGTCGCATCCGGCCGCGTCGCCGTCAGCGACGAGATTTCCGAAATGATGGTCATGGCGATCTCCGGAGGCGGACGCTCCCGGGCGCACACCCATCTCCAGGAACTCAGCGAGCGTGAATTCGAAATCTTCCAACTGATCGGCGAAGGCCAGACCTCCCATGCCATCGGCAGATCCCTCGACATCAGCCCGAAAACCGTGGACGTTCACAAAATGAACATCCGGAAAAAACTGCGGCTCGACGAAGGCATCACCCTCACCACCTATGCCATCCGCTGGGCGGAAACCCAGCGCCTCGGAGGCGGCCTTTGACAGGAATGCCCCATGCAAGAACCCGCGCCGCCAAGCCGCCCGCGCCCCGCTGACAACCGCGCACTGAAAAATGCCCCCCGAACACCAGGCCCTGCTCATCCTCACCTGCCAAAAGTTCCCCAAGCTCGAAGGCCTGCCCTGTGAATTCGAGCCCATCCTCAAAGGCGGCTCGGACCGGCACTACTACCGCCTCCGCTGGCCCGGCAGCGCCCAGCAGCCCATGATCCTCATGGTCTATACCCACGCCCGCCGGGACAACCCCAAATTCGTCCCCGCCACCCGCCGCCTCACCGCGCTCGGCGTCCATGTCCCCACCATCTTCCTCCATGACGAGACACGCCTCTGCGTCTGGCTCCAGGATCTCGGCCGCGATGACCTCCACTCCCACCGCGATGCCCCCTGGGAGGAGTTGCGCCCGCTCTACGAAAAAGCCCTCCAGGAAGTCGCCAAAATCCACACCGTCCAAGAAGCCGCCCTCACCAAAAACGACCTCGACGAACTGGAGCCGCCTTTTGACGAAGACCTCTACTTCTGGGAGCAAAATTACTTTCTCGATCATTATGTCCGCGCCCGCCTCCAGCGCGAGTTTCCGGATGAAACCTCCGCCCCCGTCGAGCAATGCCTCGCCGAACTGCGCCGCCGCCTCGCCGCCCTCCCCCGCTGCCTCGTCCACCGCGACTTCCAAAGCCAGAACATCCTCATCCATGAAAACGCAGCCTGGCTCGTCGATTACCAGGGCATCCGCCCCGGCCTCGCCGAATACGACCTCGCCTCCCTGCTTTTCGACCCCTACATGAGCCTCTCCCGCTCCCAGCGCGAGGAACTCCTGCAATACTACGCCGGCCTCCGCCAGCTCCCTTTCTCCAAACTCCGCGAGACTTTCCTCCTCTGCGCCGCCCAGCGCCTCATGCAAGCCCTCGGCGCCTACGTCAATCTCAGCCGCAACCAAGGCAAGACCCACTTCCTCCAGCACCTCCCCACCGCCGTCGAGCGCCTGCGCGACGTCTGCGAGGAATCCAATCTGCTGCGCCCGCTCACCGGCTTGTTGGCGTGATGTGGTTAGACACCGCGGCTTGGCGGCGTTTTCTATCCTTCCCCATTCGCCGCGCCATGACCTCTTCCTCATTCTCTTCCACCGCATCCGGTTCGCAACCCTCCCGCCGCCCGTTTCCCGCGCTCGCGCCGCTTCTGCTTGGCGCATGGCTCGCGTCATCCGCCGGATTGGTTTCAGGCGCGCAGGACGACGACCCGGAAACCCACCCGGAAGGCGAATGCACCGGCTATCTCCTGACCGGCATGGCCGGCGGCGGCGACTGCTTTTTACACAAAAACCGCGACTCCACCTCCTGGCGCGAAGGCGTGGCGCTCGTGGTTCCGAAGGAAGGTTATAAATACCTCATCGTGCAAACCGACGCCGGCGTGGAGCGCCACGGCTACGGCATGAACGCCATGAGCGGCATCAACGTCAAAGGCGTGGCCGGAGCCACCTACGCCGGCGACCCCTCCGGCCCCAAACCCAAAGCACCCTGGGATCCCTCCGCCGCCTGTCGCCACGCCCTCCAGCACAGTGCCACCTCCAAAGAGTACGTCACCAAGTTCGGCGAGGTGGTCAAGGAGCACGGCATCGGCGGCGGCATCTCCGGCGCCGTCTCCCCGCGCGAAGGCTGGAAGATCGAATACGCAGGGCACCACTTCGCCACCGAAGGCCCGTACGTGGACTACTACCTGCCCATCGCCAACGCCTACACCATCCCCGCCATGCGCCAATACGACGCCGCGAGCTGGCGGCGCTTTGGCCGGCTGCGCAAAGCGCGCGAAATCCTCGAGCGCAACCTCTACCCCGACGCCCCCGGCAAACCCTGGATGCGCAGTTGGGACATCATCAAAGCCTTCGACTTCGCCCGCAACGAAGAACCGCTGGAAAGCCCCATCCCGGGAGCGCCGGACGCCTTCGGCCCCGGCGCCCTGCCCGGTGGCGCGGCCGGCGGCAGCGATCCCCGCCCAATCTGCGACAGCATGCCCTGGGGCCGCCCCGGCCGCTGCGTCTCCGCCCACATCGCCGTGCCGGACCAGCAGCATCCCGATTACCTCAGCGTGCTCTGGTGGACCCTCGACCGCCCCACCAACGCCCCCTTCATCCCGCTCTTCATCGGCGTTACCGAACTCCCGCCCGCCATCGACGCCAAGGCAGGCTTCGCCGCCGCCGACCTCTTTCACGAACTGCGCCTGCTCGTTTATGAACACACTGAGTATAAAGAGTTCGTGAATGACGTGTGGAGAAAATTCGAAACCCGCCAGCACCGCGCCGTCATCGACGAAGTGCGTGCGCCGGTGCGCAATCACCTCGCCGCCAAACGCGAGACACAGGCGCAAAAAATCCTCAACGACTTCCTGCGCGCCCAAGTGGACGAAGCCATGGACTTGGCGCGCAAACTCGTGACCAAGATCAAAACCGAAAGCGCGGCCAGCCTGCTGCCCGCGGTCTCTCCTCCGGCCTCCGCCCCCGGCGGCCTGCGCGCCGAGCAAGACAAATCCAAACCCGCCGCGGAATGATGAAAGCTTATCGAGCGACCCTTGTGGCGAAGTACCCCGCCTCTCCGAGGCGGGAGTCGTTTTACCCGCCCCGGAGAGGCGGGGTACTTTTTTGCGCGTTGCTCCTGCTCGCCGGCGCCGCCGCCGCGCAGACTCCGGACACCCTTTTCCTCAACGGCAAGATCATCACCCTCGACGCCGCCGGCGCCATCACCGAAGCCATCTCCATCCGCGACGGCCAAATCCTCGCCACCGGCTCCACCGCCGAACTCCGCGCCACGGCCGGCCCAGACACGAAGCTGATCGACCTCGGCGGACGCTCCGTCATCCCCGGCCTCATCGAAACCCACTGCCACAGCATCGGCGCCGCCAAAGCCGCGCTCGCCGGAGACTACGCCGAGTTTTACTCCATCGCCGATCTCCAAAACTGGATCCGCCAAAAAGCCGCCACCCTGCCGCCCGGCGCCTGGATCGAAACTCCGCGCAACGAAATCACCCGCCTCAAGGAGCGCCGCTTCCCCACGCCCGAAGAACTCGACGCCGCCACCACTGAGCATCCCGTCCTCTTCGTCTCCGTCACCAAAGCCGTGCTCAACAGCGCCGGTTGGAAGGCCATCGGCGTCACCGGCCCGGACAGCACCGTCGCCAGCGGCGAGGTCGTCTTTGAAAACGGCCGCCCCGTGCTCATGCGCGGCGGCCAAGCGGTTTTGCGCAGTCACATGCCCGTGCCCGCCGCGCCCTCACCCGAGGCCGTCCGCACCAAGCACGAGGAACTCATCGCCATTTACAATTCCGTCGGCATCACCTCCATCTTCGAGCGCGCCACCGACCGCGCCGGGTTCGACTTTTTCCGCGATCAAGCCGCCGCCGGCCGCCTCAACGTCCGCGTCCGCGGCACCTTCCGCTTCTCCGCCAAGGACGCCGCCGGCGCCGAAGCCTACCTCGACAAACTCGGCCTCCAGTCCGGCGAGGGCGATTCCATGGTGCGCGCCACCTGTTTGAAAATCACCGTCGATGGCGGCATCCACTGGGGCACCACTTGGCTCAGCGAGCCGCACGGTGAAAAACGCGCCGCCTTCTACCGCAACACCGACCCCGCCTACACCGGCAACCAAGGCTACACCCCCGAGCAGATGCGGGACATCTTCGCCGCCGCCGACCGCCGCGGCTGGCCCATCAGCGCCCACGTCACCGGCGACGGCGGCGCCATGGCCGTGCTGCGCGCCGTCGAGACCGTCGCCCAAACCCAGCCCGGCATCCGCGACCGCCGTTTCAACCTCATCCACTGCTACTTTCCCACCCCGGAGATGGCCGCGCTCGCCAAATCCCTCAACGCCGGCGTCGATACCCAGGGCTACCTCTACTATCGCGACGCCGACTTCATCGCCAAAATCTACGGCCCCGAATGGGCGGAGCACTTCATCGGCCTCGGCGAATGGGTGAAGGCCGGCGTCCCCGTCGGCCTCAACAGCGACCACATGATCGGCTTCGACCCCGACCACGCCATGAACGCGTTCAACCCCTTCCTCATGCTCGACATCGCCGTCAACCGCCGCGACGACCACGGCAACGTCCACGGCCCGCAGCAAAAACTCAGCCGCCTCGACGCCCTCCGCACCCTCACCACCTGGGCCGCCTGGCTCAGCTTCGATGAAAAAGAACTCGGCAGCCTCGAACCCGGCAAGCTCGCCGACTTCGTCATCCTCGACCGCGACTACCTCGCCTGCCCCGCCGAAGAGATCAAACAAATCCGCCCCCAAGCCACCTACCTCAACGGCCGCCTCATCTCCGGCAACGCTCCTTGAGCCAATTACAACCATCCGCTCGTGCAACCCGGCAGGGAGCATCTGACGGCCGGTGAACGCCCGCCCGGCGCGCGGGCCTCCGAGCCCGCAGCACGTCGCCGGCACTGGCGGGGAAATTTTATCCTAAAAACCAAAATGGTGGCCTACGGAGCACGCGGAATACCCGGAATTTGAAGGATGGCGGCACAAATGGGGTTTCACCCAAAAGGTGAGAGCCCTTTTCAACAGGCCCGGCTCTTCTTTCCGTTTATTCCGCGTATTCCGTAGGCTCTCATTTTCCTTTTCAGGTTTATGCGGACGGCAAGCGGCGGTGGGACGGGTGCGACGTGCGGCGCTCATCCCGGTGACTGAGCGCTGCGGGCTCGGAGGCCCGCGCGCCGGGACTTCCTTGACCTCCTCTCCGCCCGCCCTCACAAACACCGCCTGCATCACTTGGAGGGGATGTCGGCGGTCAGCCAGTCGAGCAGCGCCACCACCCTGGCCTCCACAAACACCGCCTGCATCACCTCCTGATTCAGCGTCCCCTCACCGGAGACCGGCTGCCAGATGCCGATCAAGCGCTTCATGCCGCTCACCGTGGTAAAGGCCGTGTTCAATTCCAAAGGATGAAAGCTCACCGTCGGCGCGTCAATGCGCTGCGCGTCCCCGTCCTCCGGCGCTGCAAACCGTTCCGTCGGCGGCTTGGACTGGCGTTTCACCGCCATAAGCAAGTCCACCGTGTAGCCATCCCCGCCTAGCGTGGGATCAATCTCCCACTCCAGCCCCAGCGGTTTCCATTCCGACGAAGCGATCAACTCCGGCGTCCCGGCATCAGCCACCACCACGGTCGCTTTTTCGGATTTCGGTACCGATACTTGCGCGGACAGATTCGGGTCCAGATGCATATACGATGCGCCTGACTTCACCAAGCAGCGCTGCCCGCTTTTGGCTTCGATCATCGCCGTCTCCACCACGCGCCCGCGTCCCGCCGCCACCTCCGCCAGCAACGCCTCCAAAGCCGCTCGGTGATCCGTCACCGCCAGACTCTCCCGCCCCAGCCGCCGCACCAGCGCGCTGCCCGCCTCCACCACATGCAGGCGGAGTTGCAGGACACTGGGGTAATCCCATATGATCGAGTCGAGATACGCCTTCACAAGCGCCATGTTCTCTCGCGTGTTGCGCACCAGCAATTCACCCTTGGCTTTATTGTAGGTCGCTGAAGATCCAGGCGGAAAAGAGATGCCTTCCGCCTTGAGAATATCCTGCACGGTCATCCGCACCGTAAGCAGCGGTTCAGCGCTCCCGCCTCTTGGCGCGGCTGCAAACGGCTCGGCCGGCGCGGCAGGCTCACCGCTTCTTCCCATGGAGAAAAAATCCGGCGGCACCCGGAACTTCCGCAAAATCATCCCTTCCGGAATGCCCAAGTCCTCGTCGGCCTTCTCCACCTTGTCCGGAACCGGCTGCACCGCGTCCCCGTGCGCCCGCAGCCAAGCCTCCGCCCGGCCATCCTTGTCCACCCGCACCGCCGGACAATGCGCCGTCACAAAACCCGCCTGCAAGGTTCCCTCCTCCGCCGGCCAAGCCGCCAGCAGCCGCGTCTGACCGGACAGCAAGGTGGTGGACGTGCTGCATACCGCCTCCTGAAAATCCGTCACCTCGCCCTCCACCCGTTTGCCCGCCAGAGTTCCCAAGGGCGCCCAGCGCATCGTTGGCTCGCTCAACGATTGATGGATAGCCACAATGAAATCAATGGTTTTGCCATCAGCGCCAACCACCGGGTCCAGCTCGACCCTCAATCCCACCGGCTTTATTTCACGCGTCGTCCCTTCGTTGGAACCATCCGCCCGCGCCGCGAACTCGGTCACAAACTCCCTCTCCGTGACCATCTGCATCGTCGAACGCTGGCCGCTCTTGGTTTCTATTTGCGCCGCCCCCACCACCTTGGCTCGTCCCTGCTCCGCCTCACTTTCCAAACGGTCGAGCAACGCCCCGTGGTCGCTCGCGCCCGCGGCGTCGTCCAGCAGCTTGCGCATCTCATCCGCTGCCGCGGCCACCACCTGCACCTGGAAAGCCAGCACGCGCGGCAGCAGCGACTCCCACTCCTTGATCTCGCCCTCCAACGCCTCATGCCCCTCCGCCGTGGTACGCGCCGCCAGCGTGTGCCTCGCCCGGTCCAGCACCACCAGCGAGCCCTCCGGCAGATCGACCCCCGCCGTCTTCAAATACTCCCGGAACACCGCGCTGCTCTGGCGGATGAACTTTCTCGTCTCCTCCCCCTCGCCGTCCTCCGGCGGGTCCGGCAGGTGCAACCGCCCTTTGCTCTCCACCACGAAACCTTCTCTCAACATATCCCCCTGACAGGCATAACTCTTGATCGACCACACCGGCTTGTCCTCCGCCGCGCCCGCGCTCCCCAACAAACCGCCCGCCACCCCGCCAAGCGCCAAGACCGTGAAGAAAAAAATCCGCTTCATTCTGTCATCCTCCCACAAATCCGAATCAAAACGCAAGAGCAAAGCGCAGAAGGCAGGACGCAACGGAGAGAAGGAGGGAGGGGGAGATGGTGAGAAAATTAAAAGGCGGCGAGCCCGCGGCTCGCGCCACGGGGAGGCGGTTGCAAACCGCCTCCCCCGGAGGGCGGGGCTCTGTTCCCGCCCACTTCTCCGCGGGCGGAGGCGGCGCGGAGCAGTCGCAGGACATCCTCAACTTTGATCCCACACATTGATGAGCATCCGGTCCTCCGGTTGGCAGAGGGCCAATGCCTCCCGGTTGATCCGAAGCTCCCCCTTCCATCCGCGCGGCATGAAATAATCCTCCCCGATCACCGGCGGCCCGTCGTAAGGCGTGGGCTGCCGCAAAAGCTCCGGCAGCAACTCCTTCCAGAGCGCGGCGAAGCGGTAGGGATAACCGGGATTATCGGTTGGCAGCGACTCGGCGCGGCCTTCTTTCACCATGGTCTCCAGCCAGTCCATGCCGTTGAATCCGGCTTGCCAGGAAACAACCCGGCCGGGGTCATTCCAAGCGCCCGTGCCGCCTTCGCGAAAAATGATGATGTCCCAACCCAGCATGACTTTTTCAAAATGCGTTGAACCGGTTGCCCAGGAAGTGCTTCAAATTCCACTTGGCGGTGGTGGAGAGTGAGCGCTCCAGGCAGATGAAGAAGGGCGGCTCTCCGGCCTCCGCCATTTCCCGGAGTTTGCGGATGGTGTCGTCGTGGATGTTCTCGCTCCAGGCCAGGCAGACCAGGGCGGTCCGGCGCGGGTCGCGCGCCTCGTACACCGTGTTGGCGGTGAAGTCCTCGCGGCGCTGGCGGCTGTAGTGAAGCTGGAAACCGTTTTTCAGCAGCACCTCGTCAAACACCGCCTGCTCTCCCGGCGCGTCCAGGGTGAGGAAAAACGCCGCCTCACGCTCCTCGATGTAGCGTTGCAGCGCCGTCACGTTCTCCTCATCCGCCGCCGCCGGGTCCGGCCGGAATTCGCAACGGGGGAAGTTGGACTTTTGCAGGCGGTACACTTTGAAGCCGGTGTCCGGGATCGGTTGCGGGTTGTCCCCGTAGCCCTGGATCACCCGGCGCACGCGCTCGATGGTGATGGCGCTTATCTTCTTAAATCCGGCTTTGTAAGCGGGCGAATCGGGCACGGTGAATTCCGGCAATTGCACGAGGATAAATTTCCGGTTCCCTCCGTCGGCTTTGTTCAATTCTACTACCGCCTGCGCCGTTGTTCCGCTGCCGGCGAAGAAATCGAGGATGATGTCGTTGCTTTGAGTTGCAACAAATGCTAAGTCCCGAATCAGGGAAACTGGCTTGGGATATTCAAGCAGTTGATCGCCGAAGATGTCGCGTAGTTCTTTTGTCGCTTCCGTGTTCAAACCCGCCATCCAGCCTGAAAACTCGGTTGACGCGTTCTCTCCGTTCCTTTTTTGGATCCAAGTTGAAACGGGATTAGTTTCGCCATCATCAGCGGCAAAGCGAGTTTTGTAGCGAGGTCGTGACATTCGAGATTCAGGAGAAGCATCTGGCCAAATGATGTTATCTGCATTGATCTCACGTTGCATTGAGTTCGGCTCAAATCTCCAAACTCGATCTTCCGGCGGCCAGTATTCTGAACCCGAATTCGGAGAAATGATCGCATAATACTGGTTAGGACGCATTTCTTTTGTCATTCCAACCGTCAAATCGGTGCTTCGATATTTTCCGGTTGAATCCTCAAACGGAAAGTCATCCGCTCGCCGCTCAAATCCTCGCAGCTTTAGTGTTTCCAACTGGCGCGCAAAAGCGACGACATACTCGTGATCGGGAGAAACGGGATTATCCCTCATGCCCGTCGCCAACCGCCGGCGACGCACAAACGTCGCAATATGGTTTTCATCGCCAAAAATCTCGCTCATGACTTTGACAAGATTGACGATTTCACGGTCATCAATGCTGACAAAAATTACGCCGTCTGTTCGCAACAAATATCGGGCGGTCAGTAAACGACTATGCATCATCGAGAGCCAATTTGAGTGGAAACGCCCATCGCTTTCGGTGTTGGTATCTACTTGGACGCCACCTTCAGTGACACCGGTTTCCTCCCAGTAGCGCGCTCTGTCTTTCCGGTAGTTGTCGCGGTAGATGAAGTCTTTGCCGGTATTGTAGGGCGGGTCGATGTAGATGCACTTCACCTGCTCGCGGTAGGCGTTCAGCAGCAGCTTGAGGGTTTCGAGGTTCTCGCCTTCGATGATCATGTTGCCGTCCGCCTGGTCCGGGTTCACGGAGCGGGCTGCGTCATGGACGAGGGTGGCGGTGGTGGGGGTGAAGGCTTCGCGCTTGGAGGCGGCCTTGCCGTACCATTTGAACTCGTAGCGCTCGGTCTCGTGGATTTCGTCCGGCTCGATGAGCCGCTTCAATTCATTGGGGTTGAGGCGGCCTTCGTCGGTGAAGAGATCGGGGAAGAGCCGCTGCAACTCCGCCAGACGCTCCGCGCGCCCGTCGGGGGTGAGGGGCAGGAGGTCGCGGAGGGTTTCAGCGGGCGCTGCGGATGGCGTGTCGGCGGGCATGGGCGGTCAGGCGGGCGGTTTGAAGGCGGAGAGGAGTTTGTGAAGCAATGGATGGGAGGAGGCGTCGAGCAAGGATTTTGGGAAGATTCTGGCATGGGCGCGGAAATCACACGAGGTGTTTCCGGGAAAGATGTCCTGGAAGGCTCTCTTGCAGGCGCCGGTGTCTCCGTGGCAGGGCTTGCCAAGCAGGTGGAGCAGGAAGGCTTCGATGCAAGGGGAGGAGGGGACGTGGACATGCCCGGCGGCGAGGGATTTGCACTTCCAGGTGGCAGGCAGGGGGCGGTCAGTGTCGAAGAAGACAAAGGTGCGGTCGTAGCCGCGGCGGACGAGGGCGGCTTTGATGATGTCCTGCGGGGAGCCGCCGCGGGCGTTGTGGACGTCCACATGCACACCGCAGCCACGGGCGTAAAGGGACTTCAAGTGCCTGCAAAAGGCCTCCTCGGTGAAGCCTTCGCAGACGATCTGCGCGGTGGCGCGGGTCTGCCGGGGCTTGCGTTTTCCGGGGTGGCTGCGGGACATGGCATGCGTCAAGGAAGGGCCGGAACGCCGCCGTAGGCGCCGGCGTGGTACTTGTCGTAGAGGTTGTCCACGTTGCGCACGCCTCTGACGGAATCCAGCCGGTAGGCGCAGGAGTTCAGGGTGTCATCCTTTTCGACGAGGTAGATTTGGTATTTGTGCAGGGTGTCGCGCAGGAGGTAATCGGTATGGAAGGTGGCGATGAGCTGGGCGTGCTTGGGATTGGTGGCGGGGTTGAAAAAAAGATCGAGCACAGCGCGGACCATGTGCGGATGCAGGCCGGACTCGAACTCGTCAATGAAGGCGATGCCGCCCCTCTGGAGCACCGGCAGGAGATAGCGGAGCAGGACAAAGAGCGCCTGGGTGCCGCGGGATTCCTGAAAGAGTGCCCGAAAGTATTTCTCGCCAGCAAGAGAATGCACTGCGAAGGGAACGGGAAAATCCATCTCTTTTCCGTCTGGAGCCAGCGTTTTGTGTTTTTCGACGCGGATTTCACTGAGACCAAGATCGAAATCGGTCATCAGGCTGGACGCTTGGTTCAGAGTATCGGGTGATTTTAAGTAGAATTCAGCCGCGTTGAGAACATTCACCGTTTCCGCGTCGTGGGAGGAGGTCCGTCCTTGATAACTGAGGTTGCCGCTGAATGAGTCGAAAAACGGCCGCAGGGAAAGGGCCAGATCATGTTCCTGAAGCAGCGCGGAAGACAACCAGGAAGCGTTTTCCCGCAGCGGCACATGCGCGGCGGGTCCGATGTCCTGGGATTTGAAAAGGTACTCTCCCAACGCATCGTCCCAGTCCCGCTCAAACAGGTAGGAGAAGCGGGTTTTTTTGCGCAGCAGGGCCTCGTGGGTGACGCGGCTGGCGCTCAGTCCCAATTCGTAGAGGTAATGTCCTCCGCCATGCTCGAACTCGAGAGAGAACCGGATGGGGGTTGCCTCCGGTTGCGGCTGGAATCCGAAGGACTCGCAGAGGATGTCCGTCCCTGGTTTGATGCGGGCGGAGTCAATCAGAAACCAGCCGAGGAAGCTGAGAGGTTTTAAGAGGTTTGTTTTGCCGGAGGCGTTCGGTCCGAAGACCCCGATGACGGCGTTGACGCGATGGCCCTGCTCAGTGGGCACAAGGCCGTGCCGCTCGCCTGCTTGAGCTCCCACAGTGAAGTCCACGACGACCTCCTCGCGGAAGGAAAAGAAGTTTTCGGCGGAGTAACGAAGGATCATTTTTTGAAAAAATGGCAGAATTTTGCCGATTTTCAAATAAAATGGCGCAAATGAACCCGTTTTGTCATTCTTGCGTCGTAGCGGCTTGCAGAGTGGCGCTAAAATTTGTACTGGGGGCGAAGAAGCCCGCGCGCGGTTCGGCGGCGGGCTCCGCGCCCTCCCTGAGCATGCCGTCAAAACGGGTGACGGGCGCCTGGAACAGCAGCGTCGTGTTCGCGGAGATGCCGAGGGCGTGGAAGTGGCGGATGGCGCAGCGGATTTTGATCTGTTCCTCCAGGGAGAGGGCTTCCAGGCGGTCGGTGGACTTCGTTTCCACCACCAGATGAATCTCCACGTCCTCCCCGTCCCGCAGACCGCGGTGAGAGACGACGACGCCAAAATCCGGGGTGTAGTGGGCGGTGCCGCCTTTCAGCGAGGGCACGGGGATTTTGTACCAGTCCGGCAGCTTGAGCAGGGCGCGCACGCGGGGATGGCGGTCGGCTTCGTTGGCAAAGCGGCTCTCCGGCAGGGAATCGGCGTCCAGGATGGCGTGGTCGTACACGCCGGTGTTGGGCGTGGGAACGGTGGCGCGGAAGGTTTCGATGATCTCCTGGAACATACCGGCGCCGTACTCCTGGCCGGTGGGCCAGTAGTCAATGGTGCGCACCATTTCATCCATGGCGCAGCGGTTGATGATTTCGGCGGCCCGATGCAGGAAGCGCGGCGGGTTTTTGATGATTTCCCGGTGATTGGTGAGGCCACGCGTGATCTGAAAAAGGGTGGAATAGGCCAAGGCGGTGTTTTCCGACAGTTCCTCGACGAGGTCCATGGCGGAAAAGTCCGCCGCCAGCCGGGCGGTATCGCGCCCCAGATTGGTGACTTGAGCGCCGTTGTCAGCGGTGAGGGCGTCGATGCGATGGGCCTCAATCTCCGCTTCGTAATGCTGGAGGGTGATCTCGTTCAGCTTTTCCACGCACTCGCTCACCAAGGCCGGCTCGTCAAAGGAGACGCTGTAGTCCGTGCGCCGGGCCAGACGCTGCCAAAACCGCTGGAAGGGGCCGCCTTCAAAGCGCTGGCGGTTCAGCCGCACCTGCTTGCGCGCGGGCGGACGGCCCTTGGGCGAGTGGCGGGTGGGCGCGGCATGGCGCAACTCCGACTGGTATTGGGTGACAAAGGTCTGGTAGCTTTCGTTCGGGATGACAGTCAGCAGGTTGATCTCCTCGCCCTCGGGCGTGGCATCACTGTCATAAACGCGGCGGCCCGTCTGGTCTCGGCAGATGCGCAGACCGCGGCCAATTTCCTGGCGCTTTTTAATGTCGGAAAAAGTCTGGTTCAGCGTGGCGATGTTGAAGACGTTGGGATTGTCCCAGCCGACGCCGAGGGCGGAGTGGGAGAAGATGAACTGGCGGGGGTTGTCAAAGGCCAGAAGCGCTTCTTTGTCCCGCAGGATTTCGTCGTAAATCTCGCGCTGCTTGGCCATGGAATTTTCGTTGTCCGTGAACTCGCCGGTGGAGGTTTTGGCGAAGTAATAGGCCTGCGCTTCACGAACCAGTCCGGCGGGGGCGTCCTGCCCGTGATAATCCCGGTAGGCGCGCGGGAACTCCTCCTGAAACAGCACGCGGATGAGGCCGTCCGGGGCCATGTAGTTGGCTACGCGGTCGATGAAGATGAGCGAGAGAGGTTTGATGCCGCTCGGGCGCAGTTTGTCCGCCTTTTCAAAGTGGCGGTAACAGAGCCAGTAAAGCTGCTGGCGGAAGATGCCGCGAATGTCGCCGGTGGCGGCGCGCGGGGTGAGTTCCACGCCGTTGTGAAACCTCACCAAGGCGCCGCCGCCGCGCAGGCTCTGGGCGCGGATGTGGGCAATTTTGAAACCGCGGTAAGACAGATTGCCAGCGGCTTCTTCCAAGGAGTCGCCTTCCTTCAGCCACTTGGTGTCGGCGAATTTGAAGCCGCCGGCCGTCTGCCGCCAGGCTTTCAGCTTCGCCTTCGGGGCGCCTTTTCCGGTTTGGATTTCGACCAGTTCGAGTTTGAGGGTGGCTTCGTCGTTGATCTCGGCCACGGAGAGAACCTCGATCTTTTTCACCAGCCGCTGGTTGTAGGCTTCGAACGGCGTGAGACGGTAGATCAGGTTGCGCAGGTGCTTGTGGGTGGCTGAATAGCGCAGCCGGGCCACCGGGTCCAGGGCATTGAGGCGGGGAGCGAGGTTGGGCGTGTCCATTCCCTCCTGTGGCTCGTCCATGATGACGACGGGCCGCACCTTGGCGAGAGCCTGCCAGTAGGAGAGGCCATCCGGCGAGTCGTCGCGCTCGGTGCGGTTGATGATGTTGTCGTCCGCGCTGAAAGAGTGCGTGGTCATCACCATGACCTGCAAATCAGTGCCTTCGATGAAGCGCTTCACTTTGGTGAGCTTTTTGCTGTCGTACTCGAAGGCGTGCAGCGGGATGTTGTAGAGCCGTTCCAACTGCGGACGGAAGGACTCGATGGTGTCCAGCACGCCCTCGCGGATCGGCACGGAGGGCGTCAGGATGATGAATTTGGTGAAGCCGTACTCCCGGCACAGTTCATAGATGGCGCGCAGATACACCAGCGTCTTGCCGGTACCGGTTTCCATCTCGATGCAGTAATCCGGCTCCAGGCAGACCTGTGCTTCGCCGTGCCCGATGCCGTTGGCGGCGGCGAGCTTTTCCACGTTGCGCAGGATTTCCTGCCGGCTGAGGCTGAGCCGGTTGGGGAAACAGTCACTCTCAAGCTGAAGGTCGAAGTAGTTGCGCACTTGGCCCTCGAAAAGGCCAACCACGGCGTCAATCGCCTGGCGCTGGTAGGGAAGGTCTTCGAGGTGAAATGACATGGAGAGGAGGCCGGGTGAGGCAGCCTAAAGACAAGGGCTTTTATTAGCAACTGCCGCGGCAATGTCACGTCTGGATTCAAGTTTCCCTGACAAAATGCCATTGAGTCGTGGCAGGCGCCAAGCGTCGTGGGGGGTGCCCGCCCGCCGGAGGGCGGGACTCTGTTCCCGCCCACTTTTTCGCGGGCGGAGGCGGCGCGGAGCCAATCAACTTCCCCTCATACTCCTGCTCATACTCAAAAGGCGTCAAAAGAGCCTCCCAAAGCCTGCGCTTTGAGTAAGAGTAGGAGTAAGAGTATGAGAAAGCCCGCCCAACAACCTCACCCCTTCCTTTTCTGAAGCAGCCCCCACACCACCAGCAGAACAATCGCCCCGCCAGTGGCAATGAAAATGCCGCCCAGGTCGAAAGACTCCACTTTCCCCAGGTTGAGGAAACTCCCCAGGAAACCACCGATCACCGCGCCCAGGATGCCGATGATGATCGTGACGATGATGCCGCCGGGTTGACGGCCCGGCAGGATGAATTTCGCAAGCGCGCCGGCGATGAGGCCGAGAAGGATCCAGGATAGAATGCCCATGACAGTATAGGTTGGGTTAAGGATTCGCTGACTGACTGACAATTCCCATTCCATCCCAAACCGGACGAAATGAAAAGCAAAAACTTCCGCCTCAATCATTTTCCCATCCGCCGTCCGCCAAAAATGCGGTTTGAAATCCCCCGCTTTCACCGCCACCATGCGGGCCAAGCCTGATGCGGGTCGCCTCCTATTGCACGACATTTTTGAAGCCTGAGATGCTGCACATCTACCGGCAGATCACCGGGTTGCGCCGCTGGCAGACCTTCGTGGTGGCAAAGGAGCGCCAATGCGCGGACCTCTACCCCATGCCGGAGGGCGCGGTGGAGATTCTGCCCAGAGTGCGCAGCAACTTCGTCCGCCGTTTCTGGCTCAAATACATCCGCAAAGAGCCGCCCATCGTCTATCGCGGCGAGTACGGCGCGCTGGCCGGGCTGCTGGAGCGGCGGAGCGCGGACCTGATGCACGTTTATTTCGGGCACACCGGCGTGCATCTGCTGCCCTTCCTTCAACGCTGGCCGAAACCCGCCGTGGTTTCCTTTCACGGCATGGACGTGCAGACGCGCGCGGATGACGCCACCTACGAGTCCCGCCTGCGCGCGCTGCTACGCGCGGCCACGCTCGTGCTCGCGCGTTCGGAGAGCCTCCAGGACAGGCTTCTGGCGCTCGGCTGCCCGCCGGAAAAGCTGCGCCTGAACCGCACCGGCATCCCGTTGGACGCCTTCCCCTTCATCGAGCGCCCGCCGCCCGCGGACGGCGCGTGGCGGCTCGTGCAGGCCTGCAGGTTGATCGAGAAAAAAGGCCTCGACGACGCCCTCCACGCCTTTGCCGCCTTCCGCCGCGAATTCCCGCGCGCCACCTTCACCATCGCCGGTGAGGGCCCGTTGTTGGCCGGTCTGGAAAAACTGCGGGACGAGCTGGATCTGGGCGGCTCGGTATGTTTCGCCGGTTTTTTGAACGGACCCAAGCTCGGCGCGCTCTATCACGAATCGCATTTTTTCATCCATCCCAGCCGGCTCACCGCCGATCAAAACCAGGAAGGCGTGCCCAACGCCATGCTCGAAGCCATGGCCACCGGACTGCCAGTGGTGGCCACCCAACACGGCGGCATCCCCGAAGCCGTGCACGACGGAACGACCGGCCTCCTGGTCCCGGAGCGCGACCGCGCCGGTCTCGCCGCCGCCCTGCTCACCCTCGCACGCGATCCCGCCCGCTGGCGCGCGATGAGCGCCGCCGCCTCGGCGGACACCGCCGTGCAATTCGAAGCCACCGCCCAAGTGGCGCGGCTGGAGGCGATCTACGAGGAAGCCCTGGCCTTGGGCGCCGCGGCTGCGAACGGCTTGCAGCCATGACCAGGAAACTCATTCCCCTGCTGCGCCGCGGCATCCTCGCCACCCTCATCCTGCTGGCCTGCTGCGGCTGCCAGAGCCGCTTTGTCCAAAAACTCACCAAAGCCAAGCCCGCCCCGGTCTCCCCCTTCCTCGACAAACGCCCGCTGATGCGCCCCGCGCGGGAGCGGGTGCCCGTCCATCATGTATGGCGGAATTTTGACGTGGAAACGCAGATGGAAGTGATGCGCCGCACCGAGTTATACATCGCCCCAGTGGACCTGCGCTACCTGCAACCCGTGTCCAAAGACCTCGCCAAATGGGAAATGGAAAACGGCTGGACCACCCGTGACGCGCCGCGCATGGCGCAGGAACTCCGCGCCCGTTTCGCCCGCGCCTTTTTGGAGTCCCCCCGGCCGCGCTACCGCATCGTGCGGCAACCCGGGCCGCGCTCGCTCACCCTGGAACTGGCCATCACCCAGCTCAACCCCACCAGTGTGCGCGGCAACATGGTGAAAACCGCCACCGGTTTCGTCATCGGCCCGCTCGCCGGCGTGCTCGGCGTTTTCACCAAAGGCAACATCGCCATCGAAGGCAAAGTCTCGATCCCGGACACCGGCGTCTCCGTGCTGCAATTCAGCGACAACGAAAAGGACAAAATGACCGTCTATAACGCCCGCGACTTCCAGCCCTACGCCCACGCACGGGTAGCGATGGACGAATGGGCGGATCAGTTCGAGGAATTCACCCGCACCTACAGCAATCACAAAGTGGACGAGTCTTCCTTCATCACCCTCAAACCGTGGTGAGCACGGCCCGGTGAAAGCGCGCGCGAAAAAATCCGCCCGCCTGTTGATCCCCTGACCATCCTGGGTTTTCCTGTCCGCCTGATGACCCGGCGCTTGCAACGCCCAAACTCGACGTTCCTGTGAAAGTTCTCGTTCTCCTCTCCGGCGGCATGGATTCCGTCACCGCGCTGTATTGGGCGCGGCGGCATCACGAAGTCTCCGGCGCGGTCAGCTTCGACTACGGCTCCAAGCACAACGCCAAAGAAATCGCCCTCGCCGCTTGGCATTGCGACCACCTCGGCGGCCTGTGGCATGATGTGGTGCCGCTGCCGTTCATCAACCAGCTCTTCGCCTCCGACCTGCTTCAGTCCGGCGGCGACATCCCCGACGGCCATTACGCCGAGGAGACGATGAAACGCACCGTCGTCCCCTTCCGCAACGGCATCATGCTCGCCATCGCCTGCGGTCTCGCCGAAAGCCGCGGCGCGGAGGCGCTCGTCATCGCCGCCCACTCTGGCGATCACGCCATCTATCCCGACTGCCGGGAACCGTTCATGCACGGCATGGCCGCCGCCATGAAGGAAGGCACCTACGCCCGCATCGAACTGCTCCGCCCCTTCATCGGCCACGACAAGGCCGCCATCGCCAAGCTCGGCGCGGGACTCGGCATCGACCACGCCAAAACTTGGTCCTGCTACAAAGGCGGCGCCCGCCACTGCGGCGCCTGCGGCACCTGCGTCGAACGCCGCGAAGCCTTCCTCCTCGCCGGCATCCCCGACCCCACAGACTACGAGTCCACCCCGCCCCTGCCCTCCGCTCCGTAAAGCGGATGGTTTTGGGAACCACGAATGGACACGAATGAGGGTCTGGAGTGCCGACGAGTCGTCGGCCGACAACTTCGGGTTCATCCGGGAAGTGGGTGTGTGTTTCATTCGAGTTGATGGCAGAGCAAGCGGCGCAGGACGAAGACCTTGGACTGCGTGCAGCCCTGCTGCCGCTTTCCCGCAGCCAGCCCTGCTGGCAAGGCGCGCGGGGGAGCAGTCTTTCGCGTTGGTGGAGTTCACCCCCGGCAGCAAGGCTGCCATCGGCCCAAAGCGGCAACAGGGTTGCCGCAGTCCAAGGAACACGATTCGTGTTTATTCGCGCCCATTCGCGGTTCAAAAAAACCCGCCCCGCTCACGCCAAGCTCAGCCCCATGCGCTTCAAGTACATCCGCCGCGCCAGCACCAGCATGATCCCCAGCAGCGCCAGCACCCCCGCGTAACCCGCCCATCCCGGCATCCGCCACGGCGGCCGCGTCGTGATCATGTAAATATCCGAGGGCGGCGACACCTTGCCGCGCTCGTCCACCGCCATCACCCGCACTTCGTATTGCCCCGCCGGACGCAGCCCCGTCAGCCGCACCCCCGCCTTGCCAGCGCCCGCCGACGGCAGAGCCTTGACCTCCGGCATCGGCTGCCAGTCGCGGAAAGTCATGCCGGTCGTCGGCACAAAGACTTGGCGCGCGCCTTCCACTTGATAGCTCTGCGGCGGTGAATCCGGGCTCGGCTGCTCCCACACCAGATCCAAATAATCCCGCCCGCGTTCCGTCACCTGGATGTTCTCGATCTTGCCGTATTTTTTGCTGAGCTTTTCCTCCGGTATCGGCGCGCCAAACACGCTCAGATAACTCAGCACCGCCGCCGCCTGGGTGTTCACCTTGCCCAGGGCAGTCACCGCGTTTTTTCGAAGCTCGGGAGTCGCCGCCGGGCCGACGGATTGCTGCGGTTTTTCCGGTGCGCCCGGCGGCTGGTCCGCCGTCCCAGCCGGCGCGGCCTCCACCACCACCGCTTTGGGCCGGGCCACCTTGGACTCGGGCGGAGCCTTGCCGGCGGTGGCCGCTACCGGTTTGCCCGCCTCCGCTCCAGAGGAAGATTTAAGCCGCATCACGTTCGGATCCACAAAGCTCGCCTGCGCCTCCAGTTCCAGCCGGTTGCCGTCGCCGGACAAAACCACCTTGCCCTGGTAGCGGCCCGCTTTCTCGCTGGACACCTCCATCACCAATTGCCGCGTCATGCCCGGCGCCACGCTCAGGGATTGCTCATCGTCCGGCACCCGGAACGGCGGCGGCGCCTGAATCGCCAGCACCGCCGCCTCGCCGCCGCGGTTGGCCAGCACCAGCGTCGCCTTGCCGGTCTCACCCTGGTTGCGGGAACCAAACTGCAACGTGCGGGAAGCCGGCGCCACCAAATGGATCTGTGCCGGCTCAGGCGAGGCGCCCAGGCTCAGCCGCTCCATCAGCACCCCGTCCGTCACCTGCACGTCGCCCTGGAAAGCCGTCACATCCTCCGCATCCAGTGTCAGCTCCACCTCCTTGAGCTGGCTCGGCGGCACTTCCACCTCCGCCGGCCCCCGCAGCCGTTCCGGCAGCACCAGCTTGAGCCGCATCGGCTCCTTCGTTGCGTTGGCGATGCGCGCCTTCACCCAGCGCAGGCCACGGTTCGTATCAAACTCCATCTGCGCCCGGCCCGGAGTCACGATGAACGGCTGCTCGCATTGCAGCCAAAGCCGCACCTTGCTCGCCTCATTGCCCTCTTGCAGCAGGATTTCCTTGGTCAACACCCCGGGCCGATCCGGCGTCACCAGCAGCGCCACTTCCGCCGTCTCGCCGATGTCCAGCTCCAGCCGCGGCGGTCCCAGCCAAGGGCTAGGCCACTGCATATCCGCTTTGAACGGGCCGATGCCGTGGTTCGCCACCACCAGCTTCGCCATCGCCTGCGTGCCCGGCAGCACCCGGCCAAACATCGCCTGCTTGAGCACCGTCAGCTTCGGCTCTGCCCGCCGTCCCAACAGCGTCACGCGCGCCGGCGCGGAAAATGCCCCCTCCCCGATGCGGCAGGCATAAGTGAAACTGTCCGCCAAATTCTCGTCCCCGCCCGTGTGCATGTAGGTCACGACCGCCTTGTGCCGCTCCTCGGGATGCGGGCGCAGGTTGGAAAGCCGCCCGTGTTCCGGCTGCTGCCGGATCAAAAAACGCAGCCCGGTCACGATCACCGCCGCCGCGTCCAGCTCCACATCGACGCTGCGGCCCGCCACGAAACTCACCTCGGCCGGCTTCACCTCCGGGCTCAACGCCGTCACCTGCTCCATCCGTTTCCCGTCATCCTTCTCACGGTCCTTGTCCTTTTTTTTGCCCGGCGCCAGCTTGATGTCCGCCTGCAGCGCGCCCGGCGAGAACGCAAACGCAAACGCCAGCAAGACCGGCGGCACGGCGAGACGCGCCGCCGCGAGGAATCGTGATGACCGGAATAAAAGAAGCTTCATGATGCCTGAGGCAAACCCCTCAGACGGCGTCGCAATATTTCCAACGCCGCCTGGGTGGTCAGCAACTTAAACCGGTCTCGCGCTCCTGGAAAGAAAAGTCTGCGGCAAATCGTCCCCCCCTCTTTCGAGGCCAGTGTCACGAAAACCGTGCCCACCGGCTTCTCTTCGCTGCCGCCCGCCGGACCCGCGATCCCCGTCACCGCCAGCGCGTGGTCCGCTCCGGCCGCCGTCAGGCAGCCCTCCGCCATCGCCCGCGCCACCGGCTCGCTCACCGCCCCGTGGCGCATCAGCAACTCGGCCGGGACGCCGATCTCGCGCACCTTCGCCTCGTTCGCGTAGGTCACGTAACCGGCGCCAAACACGCCGGACGCGCCGCTCACATCCGTCAGCCGCGACGCCAGCATCCCGCCCGTGCAGGACTCCGCCGTCGCCACCCACTCCCCGCGCTCCGCCAGCAAATGCACCACCTCCTCCTCGATCACCCGCCTGTCCTCCGACACGATGAACTCCCCGATCCGCTCCCGCACCAGCGCCGCACCGCGCGCCACCACCTCCGTCGGACCCGCCAGCCGCACGTCCACGTCCCCGCGCCCCAGGCAATAGCCCATTTCCAACCCCGCCCCCGTCATCGCCTCCAGATCGCGCTCGATGTAATCCACAATGTCCGACTCACCCATTCCCGTCACCTTCAGATACAACACCTCCCGCCCGCCCGCCGCCGGATGCAGCTCCTTCAACACCGGCTCCACCAGATTTTCCATCATCGGCTTCAACTCCCTGGGCGGTCCCGGCAGCAGAAACACATGGCAATTCCATCCCCGCTCCGCGCCCAGCGCCGCCGGCAAATGCAGCCCCGGCGCCGTGCCGAACGGATTCTCCAACACCCGCGCCCCGCGCGGCACCATCGCCTGGCGCAGATTGACCGCGTTCATCGCCTTGCCGCGCTGATGAAAATACCCCTCCAGATAGCGCGCCACCCCTTCGTCCAAATCCAGCGGCAGCCCCAGCAAACCCGCCGTGACCTCCCGCGTCACATCATCATTGGTCGGCCCCAGCCCGCCGGTGACCAGCACCACCTCGGCCCGTCCCGCCGCCTCCGCCAGCACCTCCCCGATCACCGCCCCGTCCGGCACCACCGTCTGCCGCCCCACCGCAAGCCCCAGCGCCGCCAGCCGCTGCCCGATCCACGCCGCGTTCGTGTTCACGACGTCGCCCAGCACCAGTTCCGTGCCCGTGTTGATGAGTTCGATGCGCATGAGGGAAGACAAAAGACCGCAAGACAAAAGACGCAAGACCTCAAACAAGGAACAACGCCCTGCCGAAGTCACCGCTCCCCCACCCCAAGGAGCGGCGGTTTGTAACCGCCTCCCCTTCGGAGGGCGGGATTCTATTCCCGCCCACTTCTTTGCGGGCGGAGGCGGCGCGGAGCAAAGCGCACAGCGCCCCAAGGAACGGCGGTTTGTAAACCGCCCATCAAAAAACCCATCTGCTGGCCTCCCTGAATCTGCGGGAACCCCACAAAGTCGCAAATTCCAATCTGCCGCACCGCCCGGATTCCCGACTCTATTCACCAGCGGCAGCTTCAGAAAGACGAGTGAGGTGAGCGACAAGGCTCCAAAGAGTTTCCTCACCCAGCACATCCCGGTAGCCAGCCATCGGAGTGCCATCGAGCCCCATAGCAATGGTGCGGTAAACATCCTGCGGGCGCGGCCCGCTTTTGCGCTGCGGCTTGCCGAAATCAGCCGGTTTGACAACATGCCCCCAGGCGTCGGTGAGCGTGGCCGCAGCCGGACCATCGCCGCGACCAACAGAGCCGTGACAAACAGCGCAGGCAGCCTGAAAGAGCGGCTCCACGGCGCGCGCGCGCCGCGCTCGCTCGTCAGCATCCAGCCACCACGCCGGCAACTCCGGCAGAGGCACGGACGGACGGTAATTTCCCGGCTCCTTCCAGCGCGGAGAGAAACCGCGCACGTAAGCCAGCACCGCCTGCAAATCGCGATCGGACATCGCTTTGAACGCCGGCATCATCGTACCGGAGACGCCGGTGCGCAGAGTGCGCTCGAGATCGGCTGGGGTGGGCAGGAAACCGGCGGGAGTGCTGCGGAATTTGAAAAGACCGGTACGGAAGTTGCGCGGTTTGTCAGGCAGATCCGCCGCCCACTCGCCATCCCCGCGCCCTCGACGCCCATGACAGGGAGAGCACTGCTGCTCAAAGACAGCGCGGCCATGCAGATACGTCCCAATGTCCGCCTGCTGCACGACCGCCGCCGCCGCCGCATCTTCCGGCGGCGCGGACTGCGCCCGCAACAGCCAGCCAGCCGCCGGAGCGGCGCAGCAGGCCAGGAAGCAGGCGAAACGACGGCGATTTGCGGAAAACGGGAAAACCATGCTCTGGAACCAAACGCCCCTGAACCCGCCGGTTTCGAACCCAATCAGGCGAAAACAGGAGCGAATCTTGCGCGCATCACCCAACCGCCAACTCCTCCACCGCCGCCTTCAAAGTCTCCGCGTCACGGATGGAAATCACCCGCGCCTCCTTGTCGATCTTGCCCATCAGCCCCGCCAGCGTCGCGTCCGGCCCCAGCTCGATGAACAGCCGGTGCCCCTGATCCAGCAGCAGCCTCATGCTCTCCACCCAGCGCACCGAACCCGTCACCTGGCTCGTCAACGCCGCGCGGATCGCGTCCGGCTCGCTCACCGCCGCCGCCTCGAAATTGCTCACCACCGGCACCCGCGGACTTTGAATCGCCGCGCCCGCCAGCACCGCCGCCAGCCGCTCCTGCGCCTCCGCCATCAACCGGCTGTGATACGCCCCGGCCACCGGCAAAAGAATGCCCCGCTTGATGCCGCGCTCCTTCGCCTTCGCCACCGCCGCCTCGATCCCCTCCACCGCGCCGGAAAGCACGATCTGCCCCGGCGCGTTCAGGTTCGCCACATCCACATCACACTCCGCCGCCAGCGCCCGCACCGCATCCTCCTCACCGCCGATCATCGCCGCCATCGTCCCCCGCGTCCGCCCGCACGCCTCCTCCATGAACGTGCCGCGTTGGAACACCAGATCGAGACCCGTTGCAAAATCGAACGTCCCCGCCGCCGCGTGCGCCGTGAACTCGCCCAGGGACAACCCCGCGCACGCCGCCACCTCCAGCCCCGGAACCTCCGCCTTCAGCACCTCCAGCAAAGCCAGCCCATGCGTGTAAAGCGCCGGCTGGCAGCGCGAAGTCCGCGTCAACTCCTCCATCGGCCCCTCGAACATCACCTGCGACAAAGCAAACCCCAGCGCCGCGTCCGCCCGCGCCAGCAACGCCGCCGCCGCCGGATGCGCCGCCGCCAAATCCCCGCCCATGCCCACCTTCTGGGCGCCTTGACCTGAAAAAAGAAGCACTGCCTGTTTAGCCATAAAAAAATCGAGAAACTCCGTTCACCGCCGCCATCACCGCGCCGGGCCCATCCCATAAAACACCCCCAAAAGAAGTCAATCAAGCCCATAATTTTACAGGAGGAAACAGAGGAATCAGAGAAAACAAATCCATCTGCTGGCCTTCCTGAATCTGCGGGAAATCAAAACTCAC
>CAZNKC010000007.1:56283-58692 GCA_964573315.1 uncultured Verrucomicrobiaceae bacterium
AACAGAAGCATCGGAGAAAACAAATCCATCTGCTGGCCTTCCTGAATCTGCGGGAAATCAAAACTCACTCAATCCCATTACGAAACCTCTGCTACCTCTGATCCCTCCTGTAAAACCACCTCCTTCACACAAGCATTTTACAGGAGGAAACAGAAGCATCGGAGAAAACAAATCCATCTGCTGGCCTTCCTGAATCTGCGGGAGGTCAAATCTGGTTTCACAAAACCTGATGCCGCGAGATATAATTGGCTCAATCACCCGATCATTTTCAAGATTGCCTCAATCCCCCGTTTTTGTTTAGATGCCTGCATGTCCCGCCTCCCCCGTCACTCGCTCCTCTTCCTCGCCGTATCCGCCTACCACCTCGCGAGCGCCGCCGAGCCCAGCACCGCCCCCCGCATCGCCGTGCTGCAACTCCGCCACGAAACGGTGACCTTTCTCCCCAACGAAACCACCCGCGACGACTTCATCTACCCCGGCTCGCCCGCCAAAGGCGAAGCCCTGTTGAAAAGCGACCGCAAAGGCGACATCGGCGGCTTCGTGCAAGTGGCGCGCGAGTACGGCGCCGAACTCACCGGCATCGAATCCCCCGGCATGCCAAAAACCGGCATCGGCTCCAGTTGGGTCACGCGCGACGCCTACGAACACTTCGTCGGACGCATGATCGCCGGACTGAAGGAAGCAGGACCGTTTGACGGCGTCTATCTCAGCCTGCACGGCGCCATGGCCGTGCGCGGCATCGACCGGCCCGAGGCGGAACTCGCGCGCCGCGTGCGTGAAGTCACCGGCCCGAAAACCATCATCGCCGGCGTCTTCGATCCTCACGGCAACGAAGACGAGCACTTCCTCAAACACGCCGACCTCGCCTTCGCCTACAAGTACTACCCCCACTACGACCCCCACCTGCAAGGCGAGCGCGCCGCCCGCACCATGATCCGCGCCATCCGCGGCGACTACCGCCCCGCCCACGCCGTGCGCACCGTCCCCATCCTCAGCGCCACCGTCTATCAATGGACCGGCCAGCACCCCTGGAGCACCCTCGTCCAGCGCTGCCTCACCTGGGAAGCCCGCGAGCCCGGCCTCTACGTCAACTTCTTCTACGGCTTCCCCTGGGCAGACGTGCCGGACGCCGGCATGTGCTTCCAAGTCATCACCAACGGCGACCCCACCCTCGCCGAAACAGTCGCCGATGACCTCGCCCAAACCGCCTGGCGCCTGCGCGAGGAAATGTTCTCCGCCACCCCCATCCACCCCGCCGCCGCAGCCGTCGCCAAAGCCAAGGAAGCGCTCGCCGCCGGCAAGGGCCCCGTGGTGCTGGCCGACTACAGCGACCGCTCCGGCAACGCCACCTGGCTGCTCGAAGAAGTCATCAAACAAGACCTCGCCAAAGTCGTCATCGCCACCATCCGCGACGACCGCACCCTCGCCGCCTTGCAGGAAAAAGGCGCCAAAGCCGGCGACGCCTTCGACATGGAAGTCGGCGGTTACATCGACGAATCCGCCGGCAAACCCGTCCGCGTTCAGGGCGTCATCGAGCATTTCAAATCCGGCAAAACCCCCGCCGCGCGCATCCGCTTCGGCCGCGGCAACCTCCTCATGCTCAGCCCCCAGCTCGTCCAAGTCACCGATCCCGACAGCATCCGCAAAGCCGGCGTGGACATCAGCCAGTTCGACGTCTTCGCCATCAAATCCCGCGTCCACTTCCGCCGCGGCTTCGACGACAACGGCTTCGCCAAAACCATCCTCCTCGTCGAGCCCCCCGGCCCCTTCATGGGCACCGTCCACCTCGACAAACTCGAATACAAAAACATCCGCGTCACCGACTACTACCCCTTCGGGAATCCCGATTTCCGGTGAGCCGCTGGTGTCCAGGCTTTAGCCGGTCACCTATCATTTGTTATTCCGGCAGCACGCCAGTTGGCGGACGTGGAGAACCTCATTGCCAGCGGGTGTGACATGGAGTATTTGAAGGCATGGTCAGCCGCATTGAACCTGACAGATATGCTGACACGGGTTTTGCCGTGAAGGACACGCCGCCGAAGATCAACGCGCGGCTGTTCGCGGCGATGATGCGCAAGACGCCCGCCGAGCGGCTGCTCATGGGCCTGGACATGATGGCCACGGTGCGCAAGCTGGTTTGGGCCAGTTTGGAAGGAACAGAAGCGGAGCGGCGGGCAGCGTTCCTCCAACGCTTTCACGGAATGCCGCCGCCGGCACAAGGAGAGGCGCTTTGTAAGCGCCCCTAACATTTTCCGCGGACAAAAGCGGCGCCGAGTTTCCCATGAAACTCACTCCTGCCTCTTCCGCCTCAACGCCGGCTGCTCCACCTTCGACTCCACCGTCACCGGCAATTCCTCTTTTTCGGATTTCGGATTTCGGGCTTCCGAACTTTCCTCCACCGGCATCACC
>CAZNKC010000008.1:0-6909 GCA_964573315.1 uncultured Verrucomicrobiaceae bacterium
CAAAACGCCCGCCGGAGCCACCCTCCCGCGGGCGTTTTGTGGGTCAACTGGAAAGGGGCGGGTTACTCGTTGATCTTGGCGCTCTTGATGATGATGGGTTCTTGCGGCACGTTTTGGTGCGGGCCGTGGTTGGTGGTGGGGGCGCTGACGATGGCATCGACGATGTCCAGGCCTTCGGTGACTTTGCCGAAGACGGCGTAGCCGAAGCCGTCGAAGCTGGGGTAGTCGAGGTTGCCGTTGTCTTTGACGTTGATGAAGAACTGGCTGGTGGCGCTGTCGGGGACGTTGGTGCGGGCCATGGCGATGGTGCCGCGGGCGTTTTTGAGGCCGTTTTTGGATTCGTTCTTGATGGGGGCGTCGGTGGCTTTCTGGTTCATCTCGGCGTCGAAGCCGCCGCCTTGGATCATGAAGCCGGGGATGACGCGATGGAAGATGGTGCCTTCGTAATGGCCTTTTTTGACGTAGTTGACGAAGTTTTCCGTGCTGACGGGCGCTTTTTCGGCGTCGAGTTCGAGTTCGATATTGCCTTTGGAGGTTTCGATGGTGACTTTCACAGTGGTTGGTTTTTCGGTTTTGGTTTCTTCAGCCTTCGGTTTGGAGTCGTCGGCTTTTTTGTCGTCTTTCTTTTCCTGAGCGCCCAAGGGGGCGAGGGCGGCGAGGAAGATTCCTGCGAAGGCGAGGCGGGGCAAGCGATGAATCATCATGGTTTTATGGGGGGCTAAGGGTTTCTGTTGACGGTCGGAGAGAACAATGAGGAACACCGGGCCTTGTGGCAAGTCCCAACTTGCAAGTTTGTCCGCCTGCCTCCACTGTCTCCGACCCCTCAAAAACATCATGGCCTGCAAGATCGACCCCGCCCTGCACCGGGAAAAAAAACCGGACTGGATTCGCGTGAAACTGCCGCGCGATCCGGCGTTTTGGAGCACGAAGGGGTTGATCTCCGATCTCAAGCTGCACACGGTGTGCGAGGAGGCGCAGTGTCCGAACCGCTGGGAATGCTGGAGCCAGGGCACGGCGACGTTCATGATCGCGGGGGATCGCTGCACGCGGGCCTGTGGTTTTTGCGCGGTGAAAACGGCGCGGCCTTTCGCGCTGGAGGCGGACGAGCCGGAGCGGGTGGCGGCGGCGACGAAGCGCCTGGGCCTCAAGCATGTGGTCATCACGGCGGTGGCGCGGGATGATGTGGCGGACGGCGGGGCGGAGCATTTCGCGCGCACGATCGAGGCGGTGCGCGCGACGGTGGAGGGTATTGTGATCGAGGTGCTGGTGCCGGATTTTAACGGGCTGGACGATGCGCTGCTGACGGTGATGCAGGCGCGGCCGGCGATCTTCAATCACAATCTGGAGACGGTGGAACGGTTGACGCCGCTGGTGCGCTCCCGCGCGCGTTACGGGCGCAGTCTGCATGTGCTGAAGCGGGCGAAGGAAATGGCGGCGGAGCTGGGCGGCAAGGTGGCGACGAAAAGCGGGCTGATGCTGGGGCTGGGAGAAACGGAGCCGGAGTTGTTTCAGGCGATGGACGATCTGCTGGAGCACGGGGTGACGGTGCTGACGCTGGGGCAGTATTTGCGGCCTTCGCCGAAGCATCTGCCGGTGGTGGAGTACGTCCACCCGGACACGTTTGAGAATTATAAGGAGATCGCGCGCAAGAAGGGCTTCCGTCATGTGGCGAGCGCGCCGCTGGTGCGGAGTTCGTATCACGCGGCGGATTTCAAGCCGGAGCTGGATGCGTAAATTCGATTGGCAATCGAATCTCGCCGCTGCTCTTCTCTTTTTTGGGGCAGGAATATCTATGGCAGGAAAAATTTTCCGGGTCATCCGGGAGGTGATGCATGAGAAGTGGAGAGCTTGAGCCGGGTGCGCGGCTCCTTGGATTGCGGCAACCCTGTTGCCGCTTTGTGGTGGACGCAGCCTGCTGTCGGGGGTGGACTCCCGCCAGCACGAACGGCTTCTCCCCGCACGCCTTGCCAGCAGGGCTGGCTGCGGGAAAGCGGCAGCAGGGCTGCGCGCAGTCCAAGGGACTTCGTCCTGCTCCGCTTGCTCTGCCCTCAATTCGAAAGAGGCGCGCGCTCCAAGGCGCTGCCGCGCTTTATGCGCTTCTCTTGCTATGAATGCATTTTGTCATCTTATCGAAGCTCCCCCCCGGCTTCGATTGCCAATCGAAGCTACGAAGCGGCGGCGTGGCGCGCCCAGGCGTCGGCGGCGATGAGGTCTTCGAGGGTGGGGTGCGGGGTGACGGTGTGGGCGTTCATGACGCGCTCGACGGTGCGCCAGATGGCGGGGAAGGGGGCGCGGCCTTCGAGGAAGGCGGCGACGGCGACTTCGTTGGCGGCGTTGAGCACGGCGGGCAGGGTGCCGCCGGTGTCGCCGGCGTGGCGGGCGAGGTCGAGGGCGGGGAAGTCCTGTGTGCGTGGCGCTTCGAAGGTGAGGCTGGCGAGCTGGGCGAAGTCGAGGGGGGCGAGGTCGTTGGGGACACGGTCGGGCCAGGTGACGGCGTATTGGATGGGGAAGCACATGTCGCTGTGGCTGAGCTGGGCGAGCACGCTGCGGTCCTCGAACTCGACCATGCTGTGGACGATGCTCTGCGGGTGGACGACGACTTCGATTTTGGACATGGGCACGTCGAACAGCCATTTGGCTTCGATCATTTCGAGGCCTTTGTTGAAGAGGGTGGCGGAGTCGATGGTGATTTTTTTGCCCATGTCCCAGGTGGGATGCTTGAGCGCTTGGGCGACGGTGACGTGCTCGAGTTCAGCGGCGGGCAGGGTGCGGAAGGGACCGCCGCTGGCGGTGAGCAGGAGGCGGCGCACGGGGTTGGATCCGTGGCCTTCGAGGCATTGGAAGATGGCGTTGTGCTCGCTGTCCACGGGCAGGATGCGGATGCCTTTGGCTTTGGCGGCGCTGGTGACGGCTTCGCCGGCCATGACGAGGATTTCCTTGCTGGCGACGGCGAGGTCCATGCCGCGCTCGATGGCGGCGAGCGCGGGCGCGAGACCGGCGGTGCCGACGATGGCGACGAGCACGAGGTCGGCTTCGACGGCGTGGACGAGTTCGATGAGACCCTGCGCGCCGCTGTAAACGCGGACATCGGTGGGCAGGGCGGCGCGCGCGGTGGCGGCGGCGGTTTCGTCAAAGAGGGCGAGGTGTTTGACGCCGGTTTCCTGCACCTGGGCGAGCGCGGTGTCCACGCTGGAATGGGCGGCCAGGCCCGTGATCTCCATGCGTTCCGGCATGGCGCGGGCGACCTTGAGCGCGGAGGCGCCGATGGAGCCGGTGGAGCCTAGGAGGAGAACTTTTTTGGGGGCGGGCACTTTTAGACGGGATGGGGAGAGGGGGAGAAGGAGGGAGGGGGGGGATCTCTCGCCCTTGGAATGCTGGCTTGGAGGGGAGAGCTTCGGTTTTTTAGACAGGATTGACAGGATTTCAGGATTAACGGGATTTTTTCAAGAGCGTGACGGAGCACTGAAACCTGAACACTGAAACCTGAAAAACTTCATAGCGATATGATGGCGAGGTAGAAGTAGAGGACGGGGGCGGTGAAGAGGAGGGAGTCGGTGAGGTCGAGGATGCCGCCGATGCCGGGGAGGGTGTGGCCGGAGTCTTTGATGGCGATGCAGCGTTTGATGACGGATTCGGCGAGGTCGCCGGAGATGCCGGTGAGGCAGAGGATGGGGGCGAGGATGAGGCCGTGGATCCAGGTGATGGGGAGGAGTTTTTCGGGGATGAGGGCGAGCAGGAGGATGGCGGCGGTGAAGGCGCCGGCGAAGGCGCCGGCGAAGCCTTCCCAGGATTTGGCGGGGCTGATGTGCGGGATCATTTTGTGCCGGCCAAAGAGCACGCCGAGGAGGTAAGCGCCCATGTCGGAGAACTTGGTGACCATGATGAGGAAGATCACGAGGAAGACGCCGCCGGGCCGGCCCTGCTCCTGGTGGAAGTAGAGCAGGCGGAGCAGGAAGCCGTAAAAGATGACGGTATAAACGACGCCGAAGACGGTGGAGAAGATGCGCTGGAGGGTGACGGCGCCTTCGAGGTTGTGGCGGTAGCAGAGCAGGAAGGCGCCCTGCACGCTGACGGTGAGCGCGGCGAGGTCGAGCCACATGGGGGGCTGGCCTTTGCGCGAGAGCACCCACCAACTGACGGCGGCCCAGTAGGCGAGGCAGACGGCGAGGCCGAGCGCGGGGAAGGAGCGATGCGACTCGCCGCGCAGGAGGCGGAAGTACTCGACGGCGCCGAACACGCCGAAAAAGGCGGTGATGGCGACGAGCAGCCAGTCCTGCCGCCATTTGAAGGCGAGGACGAGCAGACCCCAGAGGATGAGGGTGCTGGTGAGCCGGCTGACGAAGACGCGCCTTTTGCCGGAGGCGGTGTCCGGCGCGCTGGCGGGTGGGGCGGCGCTCTTGTCTGGCATGGCGGGGAAAAGGGAGGGGAAGTTTTTCAGGAAGCCGGCGCGGTGGCGCGCAGCTTGGCGTGGAGCTGAGCGAGGCGCTGCTCCAAGACTGCCAGAGAGGAGACGCGGTCCGCCAGATTTTTTTCGCGGGTGCGGGTGATTTGCACGGCGGGATCGAGCAGGGTCTGGAAGGGGGCGAAGGCGGCTTCGACGTCCTCGGTGACGTGGGTGGTGAGGAGCTCGTGGAGGCGGCTGGAGGAGGCTTCGAGGTTGTCGATCAACTGCCGCTTGGTGGCGTTGAGGGTGGTTTTGGCCAGGATGTAAAAAGCGGGCAGGCAGAGCAGCCCGGCGGCGGCGACGGCGGCGGCGGTGGTCAAGCCGCCGAAGTAAAAAGCGGCGGCGGTGCCGAGGAGGATGGGGAGCACGAGGCGCGGCACCATGCGGGCGCGGCGGGCGGCTTTTTGGAGGCCGGGCTCGATGGATTCGTCGAGATTCAGGCCGACGACGAAGCGGCGGATGGCGCTGTCCACGCGCGCGGTGAAGTGGCGGCGGAGGTCGAGGCGGGCTTCGTCGGTGGCGGGCGCGGCGGCGGGCGCGCCCGCCGGGAAGGCGGAGCCGCCGCGGGCCAGCAGGAAGCGCTCAAACTGCCGCACGTCTTCGTCGAGGATGAGGGCGACTTGGCGCCAGCGGTCGCTGTTGTGATGCTGGAGGTCTTGGAAAAGGCGGTGGTCGAGGCTGGGCGGTTCCTGGCGGTTGTCGTCGTCATTGCCGGTTTCGTCATCCTCCAGCGCCGCGCCCTGGAAGGCGCGGCGGGTGGTGAGCATGTCGGAGGCGAGGCCGGCGACACGGATGGCGGACTCGTGGTAGTCGCGCTCGGTGGCGTCGATGGCGGGGCGGATTTTTTGCAGGGTGCGCTCGAGTTGCAGCTCGCGCTCGGTGGAGAGTTCCTGGATGACGGTAGCGCGGCGCTGCGCGGCGCCGCAGGATTCCATGAGGCGTTCCTTGAGCTTGGCGAGACTTTGCCGGGAAAGGTTCAATGCGGTGAGCAGCTTGGCGCGGCGACCGGCGGTGTCGGTGACGGCGGCGGAGATGTGCTGCTCCAGGGGGGGGAAGCCGCCTCGGGCTCGGAGTGCGCCCTGCGCTTCCGCGTTTTTTTCCGGGGCTGCGACGGCGAGCTTGGCGGAGACGGGGAAGATCGGGAACTCGCGGCCGAAGCGTTGCTGGCAGAGTTGGCGCATGTAGTCGGTGATGACCTGGATTTCATCCGGGGTGCGCAGGTCGCATTGCTGGAGGACGAAGATGACGTTGCGCAGCCATTCGCGGTGGACTTTTTCGAGGAACTGCCAGGCGGACGCGCCCCAGGGGTTGCTGGCGGAGAAGACGAAGATGACGAGGTCGGCGACGGGGACGAAGCGCTCGGTGATCTGCTGGTGCTCGTCCTGGATGGAGTTGGTGCCGGGGGTATCGACGATGTGGAAGTCCTTGAGGAAGTCGCAGGGGATGTGGACTTCGTCGAGGGTGGGGGTCACGGGCACGGTGGCGGGGGTGTCGCCGTGCTTGAAGAAGAGGATTTTGCCGGTGGTGGGGACGATGCCGGTGGGGGAGAAGTCCTGGCCGAAGAGGGCGTTGAGGAAGGTGGACTTGCCGACGTTGACCTCGCCGACGACGATGAAGACGAAAGGCTCGCGCAGGGAGGCGCGGATGTTGTCGAGGATGATGAGGTCTTCGACACCGGCGCCCAGCGTTTCGGCTTGGTCGCGCAGATCCCCGATGGCGGCGGAGAGTTCGGTGCGGAGCTGGAAGTAGTCGTCACCGATCATTCTCGGAAGGGCGCGCCGGGGTCACGGGGTCATTGCTGAAAGAAGGGAGCGGGATCGGCTTCCGCGACGTTGGTGGCCGGCCCCATGAGCACGCCGAGGGGGGCGGAGGCTTTCTCGATGTTCATGAGCTGGCTGACGGTGACGAAGCGGTAGCCTTTGGCGAGGAGCTGGTCGAAGGTGGCGGGCATGGCGTCGATGGTGGGTACATGGATGTCATGCGCGAGCAGGATGGCGCCGGGATGCGCGGCGTTGACGATGCGGCTGGTGACGACGGAAACACCCGGCTTCCGCCAGTCCTGGGGATCGACGCTCCACATGATGGTGGGGTAGCCGAACTCGGCGAACATCAATTCTTTGACGCGTTGGTTGATGGCGCCGTAGGGCGGGCGGATGGTTTGCGGGCGGTAGCCGGTGGCTTCGAAGATGGCGTCGGAGGAGGTTTTCAACTCGCGGCGGATTTGGTCGTCGGACATGCTGGTGAGGCTGCCGTGGGTCCAGGTGTGGTTGCCGATCTCGTGGCCTTCGGAGACGATCTGGCGGATGATGTTCGGGTAGGCTTTGGCGTTTTTGCCGACGACGAAGAAGGTGGCCTTGATGTTGCGGTCGCGGAGGATTTTCAGCAGGCGCGGGGTGTTGGAGGGGTGGGGGCCGTCGTCGAAGGTCATGGCGACGACTTTTTGATCCGTGCGGATGGAGTTGTAG
>CAZNKC010000008.1:6919-57838 GCA_964573315.1 uncultured Verrucomicrobiaceae bacterium
GTCAGGCGCGCGCCGGCGGGGGGCACGCTGGGCATGTTGGAAGGTTCGTTGAGGCGGCGTGCCATGGGGTTTGGCCGGGGCTGCTGCTGCGGCTGGGCGGGCGCATGGGCGGCGGGCGGCTGGATGCGCGCGGCGTGGGGCTGGGGTTTCGAGACCGAGCAGCCGGACTGCGTGCTTACCATGAGACCGAACCAAATGCTTAAATACATGAGAGGGGATTTCACGGGCGCAGAGTAATGGGTGATTTTGATTCGGGAAAGTCTGAATTATTCAAAAATTAAAGAAAACGATGGAGAATAGGCGACAAGCGCCGGGTGGTGTCCTCCGGCCACAGGTCGCGCGCGGTGACGAGGGCGCTGTCCAGCGCGCGGTGCTCCGGCCAGTCCGGCTCCCGCGGCAGGCGCGGGATGACGGCGGCGACGATCTGTTTGGCGCGCGCGGCATTGGCGGTGAGGTGGCCGATGACGGCTTCGGCGGTGACGGGTTCCTCCTCGATCTTCCAGCAATCGTAGTCGGTAATCATGGCGAGGGTGGCGAGCGCGATTTCGGCTTCGCGGGCGAGCTTGGCCTCGGGCAGGTTGGTCATGCCGATGACATCGAAGCCCAGCCGCCGGTGGGTATCGCTTTCCGCGCGGGTGGAAAAAGCCGGGCCGTCCATGCAGACATAAGTGCCGCGCGGGTGGACGACGGCGCCCGCGGCGGAGGCTGCCTCGATCAGCAGGGCGCGCAACCCGGCGGAGAGCGGATCGCCAAACGCGACGTGGGCGACGATGCCGCCGCCGAAGAAGGTGTGGCGCTCGCGCAGGCTGGTGCGGTCGAAGAATTGGTCCGGCACGAGGATATGCTCCGGCGCGTACTCCTCCCGCAGGCTGCCGACGGCGGTGACGGCGATGATCCAGCGGACGTTGAGATGGCGCATGGCCCAGAGATTGGCGCGATGGTTCAACTCCGTGGGCAGCAGGCGGTGGCCGCGGCCATGACGGGCCAGGAACACGACGCGCCGCCCGGAGAGGCTGCCGGTGATGAAGGCGTCCGAAGGCGAGCCGAAGGGGGTGTCGATCGCCACCTCTTGGCGGTCCTCCAGTCCTTCGATGTCATAAAGCCCGCTGCCGCCGATGACGCCAATGGCGGGCGGAGAATCAACGGCGGAAGGATGCAAGGGTGAGGCGGCGGACATGCGCGCTATGGAAGGCGAAAAAACAGTGGAAGGAAAGGCAAAAGCGAAACTTCCGGCGCCAGGGGATGAAACGAGCGATGCGTGGCAAGGCGTGCGGTTTATTCAGGTGAAGGGCAGCGCAAGGCGCGGGGCGTGAGCATCTTGCCTGCGCGAGCAGGCAGGCTGAAAGCTTGCAATACAGGCCTCAGGCGGAATGCCTGAGCTACTTGACGACGGAGTCGTGGTCGTTGCGGGCGATTTGGGTGAGGAGGGCTTGCAGTTCCTTGACTTTTTCCGGGTGGGAGGAGGCGAGGTCTTTTTTCTCGTGGGGGTCTTTGTCAAGGTTGAAGAGTTCGATTGTGTATTTCGGATTTTGGCCGGTGACGATCAGTTTCCACTCGCCGAGGCGAACGGCGCGGGCGTTCATGTTGCGGGCGGTCCAGTAGAGCGGGCGCGGGCCGGGCTGGATGCGGCCGGTGAGCACAGGGAGGATGTCACGCCCGTCCCATTTGAGGTTCTCGCCCTCCGGCGCCTGCCAGCCGGCCAGGGTGCAAAAGGTGGGCATCCAGTCGGTGATGTGCAGCGGGGTATCGATCTTGCCGGGCTTGATGGCGGCGGGCCAGCTCAGCACGGTGGGCACGCGGATGCCGCCTTCGTAGAGGTCGCCTTTTTTGCCGCGCAGGGGCAGGTTGTTGCCGGGCAGCGCGCCTTGCGGGTAGCTGCTGTCCGGGTACTTGGTGTCGTTGTTTTCGGCGGTGCTGCCGCCGTTGTCGCTGGTGAAGACGACGAGGGTGTCGCGGCGTTTGCCGTTTTTTTCGAGCGCGGCGAGAATGCGGCCTACGCTGTCATCAAGGTGCATGACGCAGGCGGCGTAGTGGCGGGCGACTTCGCCCTGGATGGCGGCGGGGACTTTGTCCAGCCAAGCCTGCGGCTCCTTCACTGGCAGATGGACGGCGGTGAAGGGGACGTAGAGGAAAAACGGTTTGTCCGCGCGTTGCTCGATCCATTGCACGGCTTCGTTCGTGATGAGGTCGGTGACATGGCCTTCTTCCTCGATCAGTTTTTCGTTGCGATGCCAAGTGACCGAAAATTCGCCCTTTTTATAACGATGGTCGTAAGGTCCGACGCCGCCGGCCAGGGAGCCGTAGCTGTGATCGAAACCGTAATGGTTCGGCCCCCACTCGGGCAGGGAGCCGAGGTGCCACTTGCCGGTGAGGCAGGTGTCGTAGCCCGCTTCCTTGAGCGCCTTTGGCAGGGTGACGGTCTCCCACGGCAAGGCGCGTTCGCTTTGCGGCGTGGTGACGCCATAACGGCTCCAGAAGCGGCCGGTCATGAGGCCCGTGCGCGTGGGGCTGCAAACCGGGGCGACGTAGTGGTGCGTGAGTTCCAGGCTTCCGGCGGCCAGTTTGTCGAGGTTCGGAGTCGGCGCGCTGCCGCCGTGAAACGCCACGTCCGCCCAGCCGAGGTCATCGGCCATGATGAAAACGATGTTCGGTTTCGGCGGCGCGGCGGCGCTGGCGAGGGCGGAGACGAAAAGCGTGGCAAGCGGGAGCAGGATCCGTTTCATGGCCGGATGGGAACGCCGGCGGTGGGGGCGAACATGCAGGAAAAGCGGCTCGGCTGGATGCGGGGTTTCATTTTCGTCCTCGTCCTCGTCCTCGAAGTCGAGGACGAGGACGAGGACGAGGACGAGTTGGGGCGGGCTTGGCGGAATCATTCCCGCCAGTAATCCGGCTTGCGATACAAGTGCATGACCGCGACGACTTCAATCCAATCCGGCGCTGGTTGGTGGTAAATGACGCCGTACGGGAATTGCTTCAACAGCTTGCGCCGGTAGGGCTCGCCCAGACTGCGCCAGGCTTCGGGGTGGTTGAGGATGTCTTCTTCGGCGTCTTCGACACGCTGAAAAAACTCCCTCCCCAGCCCTTCACTGCAGCTTTGGTAGTATTGCACGGCCGCAGCCAATTCGTGGAGCGCCTCCTGAGTGTAACTGAGGCGCATCAACCGAGAAGGGCTTGGATGTGCTCGTGGACTTCGCTCCGGCTGCATGGACGAGTCTCTCCGTCCTGACGCCGTCGTACCCGCGCATCGAACTCCTCCCGTGCTGCTGGTGAGAGTTCACCGTCATCGTCCAGGCTGGCAAGCAAGCGTTCGGCAATGTAGGAGCGTTCCGTCAATGGCAGTGACAGGACGGTTTGCAGTGTGCTGGAGATGTCAACAGTAGCGGACATGGGTGGAAATTAACATCTGGAGTCCAGGAAGTCGAGCCATTCGTTCCAGAATGTCCCCGTCCGAGAATTTCTTTCGACAAATCTTTTGTGTTCGCTTCGTTCTTTCTCTTCATGTCTCCCACCCGCCGCTCCTTCCTCAAGCAGTCCTCCCTCGCTGTTTCCGCTCTCGGTTTCCCCGCCATTTTGCGCAGCGCCAGCCCGAACTCGAAGCTCCAGGTCGCCGCTGTCGGCGTCAATGGCATGGGGTTCAGCGACATCAAAAACATCGGTGGCCATGAGGCGGTGCAGTTTGTGGGCTTTTGCGATATCGACAGCAAGCGTTTCGACAAGGCGGACGAGGCTTTTCCCGGTGTGTCGCACTTCGCGGATTTCCGCGAGATGCTGGCGCAGCTTGGCAACAAGGTGGACGCCGTCTCCGTGGGCACGCCCGACCACATGCACGCGCCGGTGGCGATGGCGGCGATGCGCGCGGGCAAGCACGTTTATTGCCAGAAACCGCTGGCGCACACCGTCTGGGAGGCGCGGCAGATGCGGCTGCTGGCGGAGAAAACCGGTGTCACCACGCAGATGGGCAACCAGATTCATTCCAACCTGGAGTACCGCCTCGGCACCCGGCTCATCAAGGAGGGCGCCATCGGCAAAATCAAAGAGGTGCATTCCTGGGTCAGCGTCACCGGCAACGAGCGCACCAAGCTGCTGGAGCCGCCCGCGCCGGAGCCGACACCGGCGCATGTGAACTGGGATTTATGGATTGGCGTGGCGCCGATGCGGGACTACACGCCGGCTTATCATCCCTTTGTCTGGCGGGACTGGCAGGACTTCGGCGGCGGCGCGCTGGGGGATTTCGGCTGCCACATCCTCGACCCCGTCTTCACCGCGCTCGGCCTCAACGCGCCGCTCACCGTGGTGGCGCAGAACAGCGGCATCAACCATCACATCTGGCCCACCACGCAGCGGATCGAGTATGTGTTTCCCGGCAACGATCTGATCGCGGGCGACAAACTCAAGGTCACCTGGACCGACGGCGGCGTGAAACCGGATCGCAAGCTGGCCAAGATGCCGCCGGAACTCGACCTGCCGAAGAGCGGTTCGCTCTTCATCGGCGAGGAAGGCAACATGGTGCTGGCGCATGTGGCCGGGCCGCGGCTGTATCCGCTGGAGAAGTTCAAGGGCTTCGACTATCCCAAAGAGGAAGGGCTCAGTCACTGGCACGTCTGGGTGGACGCTTGTTTGAAAGGAGAAAAAACCAGCGATGGCTTCCACTACGCCGGACCGCTGGCGGAGACAGTGCAGCTCGGCAACGTCGCCACCCGTCTCGCCGTCGGCCAGATCGACCAGCGCACGGGTCGCATGGAAGAACCCAAGGTCATCGAGTGGGACGCGGAGAATTTCCGCATCCCCAACCGTCCTGAGGCGGAGCCGCTGCTGACCAAAACCTACCGCGGCGGCTGGGAGATCGCGCCGGCGTGATGGTTCGTTCTCCGCGAATTTTGACAGGATGGACAGGATTTTTGCAGGATTGACAGGATGGGAATTGATGGGCGTGTTTTCAGTATTCGCATGATTCGACTGCTCATCACTACCTGCTGCCTCCTGCTGGCTGTCTCCACGCCTGCGGCGGACAAACCTAACATCATTGTCATCATGGCCGACGACCTCGGTTATGGCGATGTCGGCTGCTATGGCGCCACGGCGTTGCGCACGCCGAACATCGACCGGCTGGCGGCTGAAGGCACGCGCTTCACCAGCGGTTACTGTTCCGCTTCCACCTGCACGCCGACGCGGTTTTCTTTTCTCACCGGAACTTATGCTTTTCGTCAAAAAGGCACGGGCATCGCGCCGCCCGCCGCGCCGGCGGTCATCAAACCCGGCACCGAGACCGTGGCGTCTTTGTTGAAAAAAGCCGGCTACCACACCGCCGTCATCGGCAAATGGCATCTCGGTCTGGGTGATCCAGAGCCGGATTGGAACGGCGATTTGAAACCCGGCCCGCTGGAGATCGGGTTCGACCACTGTTTCCTGCTGCCCACCACCAACGACCGCGTGCCGCAGGTTTATGTCCACGATCATCGCGTGCCGAATTTGGATCCCGCCGATCCGCTTTGGGTTGGCAGTCAGCCGCCTTCGGAGGATCACCCCACTGGTGTCACGCATCGCCACACGTTGAAAATGGACTGGAGCCACGGTCACAACCAGACCATCCACAACGGCATTGGCCGCATCGGCTTCTACACCGGCGGCCAGGCGGCGCGTTTCCGCGACGAAGACCTCGCCGACGAATGGGTCAAGCGCTCCGCCGTCTGGATCGAGACGAACCGCGACGGGCCGTTTTTTCTTTTCTTCGCCAGCCATGACATCCATGTGCCGCGCATGCCGCACGAGAGGTTTCAAGGAACCACCTCGCTCGGTTATCGCGGCGACTGTATTGCGCAGCTCGACTGGTGCGTGGGTGAGTTGCTGGGCACGCTCGACCGTCTGGGCCTCGCTGAAAACACGCTCGTCGTCTTTTGCTCCGACAACGGCCCCGTGCTCGACGACGGCTATCAAGACGGTGCGGTGGAAAAGCTCGGCAGCCACCAGCCCGCCGGACCGTTCAGCGGCGGCAAGTACAGCGTGTTGGAAGGCGGCACCCGTACGCCGTTCATCACGCGCTGGCCGGGCCGCATTCCGGCGGGCGTCTCGGATGAGGTGGTCTGCACCGTCGATCTGCCCGCCAGCCTCGCCGCGCTGGCGGGCGCGGAGTTGCCTCCAGACGCTTGCCTGGACAGCTTCAACGTCCTCGATGCCCTGCTCGGACAGCCCGGCGCCAAGGGACGCGATCACCTGTTGCAACAGGACAACGGCGTCAGCGGCAACTTCGGCCTGCGCGCCGGCGAATGGAAGCTGGTGCGGACCAAAGTCCAGCGCAAGCCCGGCGCCGTCGTCACTCTCAAAGAGCGCCCCGAGCGCGCGCCGCTGCACGCGCTCTACCATCTGCCTGAAGACCCCGCTGAGTTGAAGGATGTCAGCGAGCAGCACCCGGAAGTAGCGCAGCGCCTCATCGGGAAGATGGATGCTGTCATCAGCGCGGGCCGCAGCCGGTGAGGTCTTTTGGGAGTGCGCCGGTTTCCGGCGCTTTGGATTGGGGGTGCGGGGAGACTATGCGGGCGCGCTTTCCGCATACAACGTCGCTTGGCCGCACGAATCCAAAGCTGCGCCAAGCGCAGCACTCCAAGACGAGAGCGGCAATCATTTATTCCAATATCAAAATAATTGATTAGACAAAGCCTCCTTGCAGATCAAGTCTGCCGGGGCACTTCCTGTTTCCATGCCCATGCCGTCATCCACCGTTCCCCAACACGCCGCCATCCTCGGCGGCGGGTTTAGCGGCATCATGACGGCGGTGAATCTGGCGCGTCTCGCCGCGCAACCGCCCCGGATCACCATCATCAACACCCGCCGGCCCGCCGGTCGCGGCGTGGCCTACGGCACGCGGCGCATGGAGCACCTGCTGAACGTGGCAGCGCGCAACATGTCCGCTTTTCCCGATCTGCCGGATCATCTGGTGAGCTGGCTGCGCACGCGCAGCGAGTACGATCTGACGCCGGACAACGAACTGCGCGAGCGCTTCATCCCGCGCATGATCTACGGCGACTACCTGCGCTCGCTGATGCATCATTACCTGCCGGACGCGGAGATGGTGGACGGCGAGGCGGTGGACATCGAGCCGTCCGGCGTGATCCATCTGGCCGATGGCCGGCGCATCGAGGCGGAGCGCGTCGTGCTGGCAACAGGGAATGAAGCGCCCGCCGATCTGCCCGGCGCGGAGGCTTTGCGACATCATGCCGCGTGGGTGGGAAATCCGTGGCTGCCCTGGCATGAAAAGCTGCCGCCGGACACCGGCGTGATCGTGTTGCTGGGCACCGGCCTGACCACGGTGGACGCCATCATCACGCTGCGCGCGCTGGGCTGGCTGGGGCGGATTCACGCCGTGTCGCGCCATGGCTGGCTGCCGCACGCGCACTTTCGCGGCATCGAGTATCCTGATTTCCCGCCGCTGGAAACGGACCTCGCGGAGCTGGGTTTGGAAAGACTCGTCGCGCTCATGGAATGGCATTGCGCGCGGCTGCGCGATCTCGGGGCGAACCCGGCGATCATCGTGGACAAGATGCGCCCGTACACGCAGCGCATCTGGCGGAACTTCACGCTGGAGGAACGGCTCACGTTTGCGCAAAAATACGCCGCGCGCTGGAACGTGCAGCGGCACCGCATCGCGCCGGAGATTCACGCGCAAATCGCCAGCGCTCAGCTCACCGGACAGCTCCAGGTTCATGCGGCGAACATCGGGCGAGTGGAGGCGGATGGAGAACGGGTGCGTGTGTTTTTGGACAGCGGCAAACAGCTCGAAGGCGATCTCGTCATCAACGCCACCGGCCCGCAGACGCGCTTCAGCGCCACGCGCTCCGTGCTGCTGCAAAATTTGCTGCGCCGCGGCCTCATCAGCGGCGACGACATGGACATGGGCGCGCGCATTGATGAAGATCACACCGTTATCACCGGCGACGGTCTGCGCTCGCCGCTGCTGCTCGCGCTCGGTCCGCTGCTGCGCGGCACCTATTGGGAAACCATCGCCGTGCCGGAATTGCGCGGTCAGGCGCGGCGGGTGGCGGAGACGCTGCTCGGCCAAACACCTGTTGAGACGGATGCGGAGCAGGTGATGATGGAGTTCATGATCTAACCCGCATCGTCCTTGGCGTTTCGATGGTGATGACGAGGACGAGGACGAGGACGAGGACGAGGACGATTTGGGGGCGGTTGCAAACCGCCGCTCCTTGGCTGCGGCCTGCGGCGCAGCAGGGCGAGACGCGCTCAAGGAGAGGCGGTTTGTAACCGCCTGTCTTTCGGAGGGAGGGATTGTATTCCCGCCCATTTGTTTACGGGCTACGGGCGGAGGCGGAGCGGAGTTGCTGGTGTGCAGGCTTCAGCCGGTCAACCGAGCCCGCCTGCCATCCCCCAGGCTCCGCACCGCCTCCGCCCACAAAAAAGTGGGCCGGGACAGAGCCTGGCCCTCCGAATGATGGCGGCGCAGCCGCCTGGATTCTTGAGAGAGGACTGAGGGAGAAAGAAGAGCGCACTCCCGGAAGCAGGAGAGCCATTGCCTCCCATCGGAGTTTGCGTCGTTGCAAGGACGGTTTTTTTCAGCGAAATTGCCGGCAGAGATGCCCGCGACACCCCACGCCCCCACTGTTGTCATTGAAAACTTTTACCCCTGCCTGGAGGGCGGGCGTTATCCGGTGAAGCGGATTGTCGATGAGCCGTTGGAGGTGTGGGCGGATGTGTTCAAGGACGGGCATGATGTCCTGCGAGCGGTGCTGAAGTGGCGGCGCGAGGGGCAGCGGCGCTGGGCCGAGGCGGTGATGGAGCCGGTGGACGGCGACCGCTGGCGCGGGCGCTGCGCGTTCGACGGCGCGGGCCGCTGGGAGTACGCGGTGGAGGCCTGGGGGGATGTGTTCCGGTCCTGGAAAAAAACCTTCGCGGTGCGCGTGGAAGCGGGCGATCCCGACGCTGGAGTGGAGTCGCTGGAGGGCGCGCGGCTGTTGGCCGAGGCGGCGGCACGCGCGCGCGCCGCGGGCGCGGCGGAGGCGGCGCTGCAACTGCGCGACTGCGCGGAGCTGCTGGCAAAATTGCCGCCGGAGCAGCTCCTGGAGGTGCTGCTCTCGGAGGAGTTGCAGGCGCTGATGGATCGTTTCCCGGACCGCGCGCTGTCCACGAATTCGCGGGTGTTCCCGGTGATCGTCGAACGGGAGCGGGCGCGGTTTTCCGCTTGGTATGAGTTTTTCCCGCGCAACGCGGAAGGCCGGGCGGACCGGCATTCGACTTTTCGGGATTGCCTGGCGCGGCTGGACGACGCGAAGGCGATGGGGTTCGATGTGATCTATTTCCCTCCGATCCACCCCATCGGCGTCTCGCATCGCAAGGGGAAGAACAACACGCTGACGGCGGAGCCGGGGGACGTGGGATCGCCCTGGGCCATCGGCGGACCGGCGGGCGGGCATCGCGCCATCGAGCCGGCGCTGGGCACGGAGGCGGACTTCGTTTGGCTGGTGGATCAGACGCGCGCGCGCGGCATGGAGATCGCGCTGGATTTCGCGCTGAACTGCTCCCCGGACCATCCCTATGTGAAGGAGCATCCGGATTGGTTCTACCAGCGGCCGGACGGCTCCATCCGTTACGCGGAAAATCCGCCGAAGAAGTACCAGGACATTTACCCGCTGAATTTTCACTGCGCGGATTGGCGCAACCTGTGGAGCGAGTTGATCGAGGTGGTGCTGTTCTGGGTGGAGCGCGGGGTGAAGATTTTCCGTGTGGACAACCCGCACACCAAGCCGGTGGCGTTTTGGGAGGAACTGATCGCCACGGTGCGGCGGCGGGATGCGGACGTGCTGTTTTTGTCCGAGGCGTTCACGAAGCCGCGCATGATGCAGGTGCTGGGAAAGGCCGGCTTCAGCCAGAGCTACACCTATTTCACTTGGCGGGAGACGAAGCAGGAGTTGATCGAATACGCCGCCGAGTTGATGCAGGGGGAGATGCGCTGGTACTATCGCGCCAATTTCTGGCCGAACACGCCGGACATCCTGCCCGGCCATTTGCAAAACGCGGGGTCGGCCATGTTCCGGCTGCGCGCGGCGCTGGCGGCGACGTTGTCGCCGAGCTGGGGCATTTATTCCGGTTATGAGTTGTGCGAGAACGAGCCGTATCCCGGCAAGGAGGAGTACAATCACTCGGAGAAGTACGAACTGAAGCAGCGCGACTGGGACGCGCCGGGCAATATCAAGGCTTTCATCAGTCTGTTGAACAAGGCGCGGCGGGAGAATCCGGCGCTGCATTTGTATGACAACCTGGTGTTTCATCACACGGATCACGGCCAGGTGATGTGTTACAGCCGGGCGACGCCGGACTTGAGCAACCGCCTGCTTTTCGTGGTCAGCCTGGACGCGCACGCGCCGGTCGAGACGATGGTGCATCTGAACCTGGAGGCGCTCGGTTTGAGCGAGGGGCGCAGCTTCGTGGTGCATGACCTGCTGCATGGCTCGCGCTACACTTGGGCCGGGGCCGCGAACTTTGTGGCGCTGCGTCCGGACGGGGTGTCCCTGCATGTGTTCCGGGTGGAGGAGGCGGGCGAAGGCAAGTAAGGCGGACGTGTCGTCCGCCCTGTCCGGCGGGCTTCCCAGCCCGCCCTTTCAACGGAGCATTGACCGGCAGGGTTCCTTGAGCAAAGTCGAATCCGTGATGGGGCAGCGGGCTGCAAGCCCGCTTGACGAGGCGGACGACACGTCCGCCTTACGGTGGGGCTGGCGCCGCCTCGCCACGGCCCTAACGTCACTGGAATATCCTGTGGGATGGCTGTGTTTTCCCAAAAAACAAATCTCGCCAAGCGTGGCGGCGTATGAGACGCTTGGGTTTCGATGCATATATCTATTGATGAGTTGGCGGCGCTGTTGGATGGCGAGGTGGCGGCGGGTGATCCCGTTACGGTGGTGACGGGTTTTGCCTCGTTGCAGGAGGCGCTGCCGGGGGACTTGAGCTTTTTTCATGACACGCGTTATCTAGAGCGGTTGAAGGCCACCCAAGCGACGGCGCTGCTGGTGCCTCCGGATTTGAACGACTTCCCGGCAGGCGTGGCTTGTGTCCGCGTGGCGCGGCCATCGGAGGCGTTTGAGAAGGTGGTGGACCGCTTCGGGTTTCACGCGCAGCCTTTCAAGGCGGGGGTGCATCCCACGGCGGTGATCGATGCCACGGTGGAGTACGACCCGGCCGGCGTGAGCGTGGGCGCTCATGCGGTGGTGGAGGCGGGGGTCGTGCTGGGGGCGGGCGTGGAACTCGGCGTCGGCAGCTACGTGGGGCGCGGCGCGCGAATCGGCAGGGACTCGAAGTTGTTCGCCAACGCCACGGTGCATGAGGGCTGCCTGCTGGGCGAGCGGGTGATTTTGCACAGCGGCGTGGTGATCGGCGCGGATGGGTTCGGCTATGAGTTTGTCGAGGGGCGGCATCGCAAGGTGCGGCAGGCCGGGCTGGTGCAGATCGACAACGATGTGGAGATCGGCGCCGGGAGCACGGTGGACCGGGCGCGCTTTGGCCGGACCTGGATCGGGGAGGGGACCAAGATCGACAACCTCGTCCAGATCGGCCACAACGTGGTGATCGGCAGACATTGCATCATCGTCGCCTGCTGCGCCATCGCCGGCAGCGCGCGCATTGGGGACTACGTGGTGATGGCGGCGCAAAGCGGCGTGGCCGGTCATGTGTCCGTGGGCAGTGGCGTCACGCTGGGAGGGCGCAGCGGGGTGACGAAGGACATCCCGCCGGGCCGGGTAACGTATCTCGGTTTTCCGGCGATGCCCGCGGGCGAGGAAAAACGGCGGCTCGGCGGCATCAACCGCCTGCCCAACCTGAACGCGCGGGTGAAGGCGCTGGAGAACGAGGCCAAAGGACGCCACACCGAGGGAAGCTGATGCCGGTGCGGAACAGAGTTGAGTGTTGAGAGTTGATAGACTGAAAATGAGCGGCTTGCGCCGCCAGGGGGGCTCATCCATCGAGTGAATGGACTTTCGGCGTAAGCCGCTGATTTTGAACACTCAACTCTCGACTCTCGACTTCCGTTTCGGTTTGACGCGCCTTGACATACCGCCACAACCGCGGACACGTCATGCTTCGTCATTGTGATCCGCCTCGAAAACATCTTCTGGAAAGCCGGCTCCTTCCGGCTGGAGGACGTTTCGTTTGAAATCCCCGCCGGACGTTACGCCGTGCTCATGGGCAGGACCGGCAGCGGCAAGACGGCGCTGGTGGAGGTCATCTGCGGCCTGCGCGCGCCGGATGCCGGGCGCGTGTGGCTGAACGGGAGCGATGTCACCCGCCTGCCGCCCGGCTGCCGCGGCCTGGGCTTCGTGCCGCAGGATGGCGCGCTTTTTCCCACCCAGACGGTGGCGCGGCAGATCGGCTTCGCTTTGCGCATGAAAAACGCGCCGGCGGAGGAGATCGACGCCACCGTGCGCCGGCTCGCCGGAGAAATGGGCATCGAGCACCTGCTGGACCGCAAGCCGCCCGGTCTCTCCGGCGGGGAAAAACAGCGCGTGGCGCTGGCCCGCGCGCTGGCGGCGAACCCCGGCGTGCTGCTGCTAGATGAACCGCTGGCCGCCGTGGATGAGGACACCCAGAGCGGTCTGATCCAACTCCTCCAGCGCACGCAGCGGCAGCACCGGATCACCGTGCTGCATGTCACCCATTCCCGCCGCGAGGCGGAGGCGCTCGCCGACGTGCGCTTGCGCATCGAGGACCGGCGTGTGGTCATGCTTTGATCCCGTCTCCAAGGAGAGGCGGTTTGCAACCGCCTGCCTTTTTCGGAGGGCGGGACTCTGTTCCCGCCCATTTGTTTGCGGGCGGAGGCGGTGCGGAGCTGCTGGTGCGCTGGGTTCGACTGGTCAGCCGGGTTCACCTGCCGCGCCTCAGGCTCCGCGCCGCCTCCGCCCACGGAAAAGTGGGCCGGGACAGAGCCCGGCCCTCCGCAGGTTGGGCGGTTACAAACCGCCGCTCCTTGCTGCTCGCAAGCCGTATTTTGGCGAATGCGCCTCCAGCCAGTTGTGGCCGGTGGCGGCATCGACTTCGACGGGGACGCGGAGGGGCAGGGCGTGGCGCATGGCGTCGGTGATGAGGAGCTTGGCGGTGGCGGCTTCGTCTTCGGGGACTTCAAAGAGGAGTTCGTCGTGGACTTGCAGCAACATGCGGGTGCGGAGGCCGGCGGCGCGGAGGTCTTCATCGACGCGGATCATGGCGAGCTTGATCATGTCCGCGGCGGTGCCCTGGATGGGGGTGTTCATGGCGACGCGCTCGGCGGCGCCGCGCACGGTGGCGTTGGCAGAGGTGATGTCGCGGATGTAACGGCGGCGACCGCTGATGGTCTCGACGTAGCCGTGCTTTTTGGTTTCGTCGAGGATGTGGTCGATGTAGCGGCGGACGCCGGGGAATTTCTCGAAGTAGGCGTCGATGATCTGGCCGGCCTCCTGGCGGGGGATGCCGAGGCGCTGGGCGAGGCCGAAGGCGGAGATGCCGTAGATGATGCCGAAGTTCACCATCTTGGCGGTGCGGCGCATGTCGGAGGTGACTTCTTCCAAGGAGACGCCATAGACGCGGGCGGCGGTGGCTTGGTGGATGTCCTGGCCTTGCTGAAAGGCTTCCATCATGGCTTCGTCGCCGCTGAGGGAGGCCATGACGCGGAGCTCGACCTGGGAGTAGTCGGCGCTGAGCAGCAGCCAGCCTTCCTGGCCGGGGACGAAGGCTTTGCGAATCTCGCGCCCGTTGGCGGTGCGGATGGGGATGTTTTGCAGGTTGGGATCGCTGGAGGCGAGGCGGCCGGTGGCCGTCATGATCTGGTGCAGGTGGGTATGAATGCGGCCGGTGGCGGGCGACACGGCCTGGGGCAGGGCATCGACATAGGTGTTCTTGAGTTTGGTCACCTCGCGATACATGAGGATGTCGTCGATGATGGGGTGGGCGCCGGCGAGGGATTGCAGGACTTGCTCGTTGGTCTGGTATTGGCCGGTGGAGGTTTTCTTCGGTTTGTCGAGCAGCTTGAGGCGGTCGAAAAGGATATCGCCGAGCTGCTTGGGGGAGTTTAGGTTGAAGGCGACGCCGGCGGTGTCAGTGATGCGGCGTTGGAGTTCGGCGGCTTGTTTTTCAAGCTGGAGGCCGAACTCGTGCAGGGCGGGCACGTCGATGGCGACGCCGGCGTGCTCCATGCGGGTGAGGACTGGGAGGAGCGGGGACTCGATCTCGCTGAAAACGCGGTCCTGGCCGCGCTTGGGCAGCATGTGGCGGAAGGTCTCGGCGAGCTGCCAGGTGACGTCGGCGTCTTCGGCGGCGTATTCCTTGAGTTTTTCCGGCGCGTGCTCGGCGACGTCCGCCATGGTGTGCTGGCCGAAGAGATCGGCTTTGCCGTCGCCGATGAGGGTGTCGATGGAGATGGGCGTGTAGGCCAGATAAGTCTCCGCGAGGTAGTCCATGCCGTGGCGCTGCTCAGGCTCGATCAAGGCGTGGGCGAGCATGCTGTCGAAGAACGGACCGGTGGCTTCGAGGCCGTGGGCGAGGAGGACGGCGAGGTCGAACTTGAGATTGTGGCCGATTTTTTCGATGTCGGGATGGGTGAGGAGGTCGCGAAATTCCTCCAGCACGGCGGCGGCTTCTTTGGGTTCGCGGGGGAAGAGGACAAAGCTGCCGTGGTTTTTTTCCGTGGAGAAGGCGATGCCGACGATGCGGGTGTCGCGCGGGTCGAGCGAGGTGGTTTCCAGGTCGAAACAGAAGGCGCCCTGGTGGCTGAGTTTGGTGATGAGGGCGGCGCGTTCCTCGCGGGTGCGGATGAGGTCGTAGTGGTGCTTGGTGTCGGCGATGGTGTGGAGCTTGACGGCGCTGTGGGTGGCGGGGTCGTTTTCGCCGAAGAGGTCGGTGGGCGCCTGCGGCGCCGGAGATGGGAGATGGGAGATGGGAGATGGGGAGGACGAGGACGAGGACGAGGACGATTGGGCGGCGAGGTGGCGGCTGCGGCCGGCTTTGAAGTCGTCGCCAAAGAGGCGGCGGCCGAGGGCGTTGAACTCGAACTCGGTGAACAGGGCTTTGACGGCTTCGTCGTCGCGGGGTTGCAAGGTGAGCGCGGCGGGCTCGGCATCGTAAGGCGCGTCGTGCAGGATGATGGCGAGTTGTTTGGAGAGCCGCGCTTTGTCGGCGTGTTCCTCCACTTTTTCCTTTTGCTTGCCTTTGAGCTTGTCCGTGGAGGCGAGGAGGTTTTCGACGCTGCCGAATTCCTGGATGAGTTTGGCGGCGGTTTTTTCGCCGATGCCGGGGATGCCGGGGATGTTATCGACGGTGTCGCCCATGAGGGCGAGGATGTCGATGAGCTGCTCCGGGCGGTCGATGCCCCATTTGGCGCAGACTTCGGCGGGGCCGAGGATTTCCACGTCGCCGCCCTGGCGTCCGGGCTTGTAGATTTTGACGTGCTCGGAGACGAGTTGGCCGAAGTCCTTGTCCGGCGTGACCATGAAGGTTTCCATGCCGAGCGTCTCCGCTTTTTTTGCGAGGATGCCGATGATGTCGTCCGCCTCGTAGCCGTCGCGCTCGAGCACGGGGATGCGCATGGCTTCGCAAAGTCGCTTCACTTGCGGGATGGCGGAGGCGATGTCCTCGGGCATTTCGTCGCGCTGGGCTTTGTATTCGGGAAAAATCTCGTGGCGCGGCGTGGGGGCGTGGGTGTCGAAGGCGACGGCCAGATGCGTGGGCTGCTGGTTTTGCAGGATGTCCAGCAGGGTGTTGGCGAAACCGTAGAGCGCGGAGGTGTTCACTCCGTCGCTGGTCATGATGGGGTTTTTGATGAAGGCGAAGTGCGCGCGATAAACGAGCGCCATGCCGTCGAGGAGGAAAAGCCGGTCTGCCATGAGGGGAGCATCCTTGCGGTGGTGGGGGGGCAGGTCAAGGGGGACGGTGGGCGGCGCGACTCATCCTCGTGCTCGTCCTCGTCCTCGAAAGTCCGAAGTCCGAAGTCCGAAATCCGAAATCCGAAATCCGAGGACGAGGACGAGGACGATCCCGCCTCCCTCCTTCCCCAATCCCGTTAATCTTGAAATCCTGTCAATCCTGTCAAAAATCGCTCCGCTGCGCATGAATAGGGCTTCGGCTTGAAACCGGGCTGTCCGGCACTAAATGTGCTCTTTCCCGCTTCTGAATGTCCGCGACCGACCCGATTTCTGTGCTCCAGCCCGCTGTTTTGCGGGATCTTGGCTTTGATCTTTTGCATCAAGACCTGCGTTTTCTGATGGCGGCGTATCGGGAGACGTTGCTGCGGCTGGGTGAGACGGATTTGGCGGAGCGGCTGCCGTGGGGTGGCGCGGATGATGCGGCGGCGGCTGACGGGGTGAACGGGCGGGCGCTGGGGCAGGCGTATTCGATCGCTTTTCAACTGCTCAACATCGTGGAGGAACGCGCGGCGGCGCAGGTGAGGCGGCTGCGCGAGAAGGAGCTGGGGCCGGAGGCGGAGAAGGGGTTGTGGGCGGACAATCTGCGGGAGATGCTGAAGCTGGGGCTGGACGAGCGGGAGTTGGCGGCAGTGCTGGCCGCGGTGCGGGTGGAGCCGGTGCTGACGGCGCATCCGACGGAAGCGAAACGCGAGACGGTGCGGGAGCGGCACCGGGAGATTTACACGCTGATGAACCGCCACGAGAACGCGGCCTACACGGAGCGGGAGCAGCGGCGGTTGCTACGGCAGATCGAGGTGCAACTGGAGGCGCTGTGGCGCACGGGGGAGATCCATGTGACGCGGCCCTCCATCGAGGCGGAGCTGCAAAACGCGTTGCATTACCTGCGCGAGGTGTTCCCGGAGGCGCTGGCGCGGGCGCACACGCATCTGCGGGAGGCGTGGGAGGCGGCGGGGCTGGATGTGGAAGTGGCGGACGGGCTGCCGCCGCTGGTGCGCTTCGGCACCTGGATCGGCGGGGACCGGGACGGGCATCCTTTTGTCACGCACGAGGTGACGCGGACGGCGCTGCGCGAGCTGCGCCACAGCGCGCTGCGGGTGCAGCGGCGCGGGCTGGAGGCGTTGGGCTATCAACTGCCGCTGAGCCTGCTGTTCCAGGAGGTGCCGGAGGCGTTGCGCCGGTTGAAGGAGCGTCTGCTGGACGGCTTGGCGGGCGAACCGGCGGTGGACACGGAGTACATCCATCAGCGCAATCGCGAGGAGCCGTGGCGGGAGGCGGTGTTTTTGATGCGGGCGAAGATTGTGCTGGCGATTGAAAAACCGGATTCGCCGGCGGCTTATCAGCGGCCGGATGAGTTGCTGGCGGATGTGGAGGAGTTGGCGCAATCCTTGAACGAAGCGGGCAGCGAGGCGCTGGTGCGGGAGTTCATCGTGCCGCTGCGGCGGCAGCTTCGCGCGTTCGGGTTTCACTCGGCGGCGCTGGATATCCGGCAGAATTCGACCTTTCATGAAAAGGCGCTGGCGCAACTGCTGGCGGCGGCTGGGGTGCCGGATGGCGGGAGCTTCCCGGAGTGGCCGCTGGAGGAAAAGCGCGCGCTGCTGGAGCGGGAGTTGGTTTCACCGCGTCCGTTTTTGGCGCCGGGTCTTTCGGCGGGGCCGGAGGCGGACACGGTGCTGGCCTGCTACCGGGTGTTGGTGGAGCATCGGGACCGGCACGGGTTGGAGGGGCTGGGGACGTTGATCGTTTCCATGACGCGCCACGTCGAGGATCTGCTGACGGTTTATCTGCTGGCGCGCGAGGCGGGTCTGATGGAGTGGCGCGACGGCGGCCTATGCTGTCCGCTGCCGGTGACGCCGCTGTTCGAGACGATGGATGATCTGGAGGCGGGGCCGCACATCGTGGAGGCGTTTTTGAGTCATCCGGTGACGCGGCGCGGCATGGCGGCGAGAAAGGACACGGCCTTTCAAATGATGGTGGGTTATTCGGACTCGAACAAGGATTGCGGCATCCTGGCCAGCCAGTGGGCCATTCACAAAGCGCAGCGGGAGCTGGGCGTGGCGGCGGAAAAAGGCGGGGCGCGCGCGGTGTTTTTTCACGGACGCGGCGGCACGGTGGGACGCGGAGCGGGGCCGACGCATTGGTTCATGGAGGCGATGCCGCAAGGGGCGCTCAGCGGGCATCTGCGGATGACGGAGCAGGGGGAGACTATCGCGCAAAAATACGCGCACCTGAACTCGGCGGTGTACAATGTGGAGGTGCTGATGGCGTCGGCGGCTTCGACGACGGCGAGGCATCGTCACGGCTCCGTCAGCGGGGGTGACCTGGAGCCTTTGATAGAGCGGCTGGCGGCTTGGAGCACGGAGGTGTACCGGGCGTTTCTGCACGCGGAGGGTTTTATGACGTTTTATCGCCAGGCGACGCCGATCGATGCGCTGGAGAATGCGCGCATCGGGTCGCGCCCGGCGCGGCGCACGGGTCAGGCGTCGCTGGAGGATTTGCGGGCGATCCCGTGGGTGTTTTCCTGGACGCAATCGCGTTTCTACCTGCCGGGTTGGTATGGCGCGGGTTCGGCGTTGCAACGTCTTCAGGACGAGGACGCGCCGGCTTGGGCGTTGTTGAAAGGCGAGGTCAAAGGCAACGCTTTTATGCGCTATGTGCTAACTAACATCGAGAGTTCGCTGGTGAGTGTGAACACGGACTGGGTGCGGGAATACGCCGCGCTGGTGCCGGACGCGGCGTTGCGGGATCGTTTTCTCGGGATGGTGCTGGATGAGTACGAGCGCACGCGGACGATGCTGGGGCGTTTGTTTCAGCGTCCGTTCGAGGAGCGTCGGCCGCGGCTGGCCTTTACGCTGGCGCTGCGGGAGCAGCCGCTGCATGTGCTGCACCGGCAGCAGATTGATTTGCTCAAAAGCTGGCGTGCCAAAGTGGCGGCGGGTGATGTGGAGGGGGCGGAGGGGATGATTCCGGATTTGCTGGTTTCGGTGAACGCGTTGGCTTCGGGGTTGCGGACGACGGGGTGAGCGGAGGGCGGGTGCCTTCACCCGCAGGGGAAGCGGTGGGGGGGCGAAGCCCGAAGTCCGATTTTTCGAGGACGAGGACGAGCAGGAGGACGAGAACGATAGGGGCGGGCAATTTTGCGGTGGCTTCCGCGCGGCGGGTCGCTAGAGTGGCGGGGTGAGTTACCAAGTCTTCGCGCGCAAATACCGTCCCAAAACCTTCGATGACGTCCTCGGCCAGGATCATGTGGTGAGGACATTGCGCAATGCCATCTCGCAGAACCGGCTGGCGCACGCTTATTTGTTTGTGGGGCCGCGCGGCACGGGCAAGACTTCGACGGCGCGCATTTTCGCCAAGGCGCTGAACTGCGGGGGCGGGCCGAGTGCGGATTTCGATCCGGAGGAGGAAATCTGCCGGGAGATCGCGGAGGGCCGCAGCCTGGATGTGCTGGAGATCGACGGCGCGAGCAACAACGGCGTGGAGCAGGTGCGCGAGCTGCGCGACAACGTCAAATTCGCGCCGGCGCGCTGCCGGTTCAAGATTTACTACATCGACGAGGTCCACATGCTGACGACGGCGGCGTTCAACGCGCTGCTGAAGACGCTGGAGGAGCCGCCGGAGCATGTGAAGTTTATTTTTGCCACGACGGAGCCGAACAAGATCCTGCCGACGATCATCAGCCGCTGCCAGCGCTTCGATCTGCGGCGCATTCCGGCGCCGTTGATCGCGGAGCACCTGCTGCACATCGCGAAGCTGGAGGGGGTGGAGCTGGATGCGAAGGCGGCTTTTGCCATCGGCAAGGGCGCGGAGGGCGGGATGCGGGACGCGCAGTCAATGCTGGACCAGTTGGTGGCGTTTTGCGGCAGCCGGATCGAGGAGGCGAACGTGCTGGAAATCTTCGGGTTCACGGCGGCGGAGACGGTGGCGGAGCTGGCGGGCTGCCTGCTGGCGGGCGATACGGTGGGCGCGCTGCGGGTGGTGCATGAGCAGAGCGAGGGCGGCAAGGATCTGGGCCGGTTGCTGGCGGACTTGATCCAGCATGTGCGGACGCTGCTGGTCTATCAGGCGGACCCGGAGGCGGCGTTGGAGGATGCCTCCCCGGAGGTGGCGCGGCTGGTGGCGGAGCAGGCGGAGATGGGATCGACGCGGCAGCTTCTGCGCGTGGTCGATGGGCTGGCGGAGGTGGACGCGCGGATGCGCTGGGCGACGAACAAGCGCCTGCATCTGGAGCTTGGGGTGATCCAGGCGGTGCAACTTTTCAACGAGGTGTCGCTGGACGATGTGATCGAGGCGTTGGACCAAGGCGGCGCGGCGGCGCTGCCCAAAGCGGCTCCGCTGCGTCAGGCAAGCCCCGCAGCCCCGCGGCGCGCGGCGGCTCCCGCGCCCCACCAGGAGCCGGAGGCTGCGCCCGCTGCGCAACCTGCTGCGCCGGCGCGGCCAAGCTTGCGCGAGTTGATCGCGGAACAGACGGAAGAGGCGCCGAAACCGAAACCCGCCGCCGCGCCGCCTCCTCCGCAAAAAACGGTCGCCGCGCCCCCCGCGCCGGAAACTCGGGAAATCGCCCCCGCCGCTGCCGCGCCTCCGCCGCCCGCGCTCAGCAAGGAGGCGTTCTGGGAGGGATTCCTCGGACAGGTGAGCAAGCGGCGGCCTCTGACGTTGCATTGGGTGCAGGTGGCCACGGTGCTGGGCATCGAGGGCGGCACGGTGCGGCTGGGTTTCCCGAAGTCCGAGGAAACGGCGCGGGACAGCTTGATGCGGGATTCGGCGCGGGCTTTCCTGGAGGAAGTCGCTTCCGAATTGTTGGGCCGGAAGGCGGTGCTGGAAATGGTGATCGATCCCTCGCTGAAGGTGCCGGAGCTGACGGAGATGACTTTCGGTTTCGCCGAGCCGGAACCGGAGCCTGCTCCCGCCGCGCCCGCGCCGGCGGCCGAAGCCCCGGCGGCGAATGGGGCAGGGGAGAAGCCGGAGGAGAATGACTTTTACAACGATCCGGTGGTCAAACGGGCCATCGAGCGCTTCAAACTGACTTTGGTTGAGAGTGAAAAGTGAAAAGTGAAAAGCGCGAGATCACATCATTCTCCAATTTCGATTCTCCAATTTTCAATTTTCAATCTCAATGCCCCCCAAAAACGCCCGCCCCGCCTCCCGCCGCCGGGTGATCTCCGGGCAGGCGGTGACGCCGCGCAAGAGCATGGGGCAGAATTTCCTCCAGGATGAGGAGTTGGCGCGTTGGATTGTGGATCAGGTGGAGCCGGACGGCGTGGATTTGGTGATCGAGGCCGGCCCGGGCCTGCGCGCCTTGACCCGGCATTTGGAGGGCAGGCCGAAGCATTTGCTGCTGGTGGAAAAGGATCGCGAGATCGCCGCGAGCCTGCGCGAGCACTACGCCGCCGCCGGCGCAGACGCGGTGGAGGTGCTGGAGGCGGACGCGACGAGGTTCGACCTGCGGCCCTGGTATCGTTTCGGCGACGTACGTTTTGTGGGCAACCTGCCCTACTCGGTGGGCGGGGAGATTTTGCGTCACATCCTGACGCCGCCGACGCCGGTGCGGCGGGCGGTTTTCATGCTGCAAAAGGAAGTGTGCCAGCGGCTGGCGGCGTGTCCGGGCAGCGAGGGCAGCGCGGCGCTCTCCGTGTTGGTGCAGCGGGACTGGCAGGTGGAATGGCTGCGCACGGTGGGGCCGGAGGTGTTCGTGCCGCGGCCGCGCGTGGACTCGGCGGTGGTGCGGCTGACGCCGCGTGATCCGGCGACCCTGCCGGTGAGCGACCGGCGCTGGTTCGAGCGGCTGGTGCGGGCAGGCTTCAGCCAGCGGCGCAAGCAGTTGAAAAACCTGCTGCCTCAAGGCCCGGCGGCTTGGGGCGAGCTGGCGGAGCGGCTGGGGATGCCGGAGACGATGCGGGCGGAGGAGCTGACCCTGGAGCAATGGGTGACCCTGACGCGCTGGTTTGAAGGCCGCAACGAAGCCGACGCCGGCCAGAGCGCCGCCGAGGTGTTCGACGTGGTGGACGAAAACGACCAAGTGCTGGAGCAGCGCACCCGCGGGGAAGTTCACCGGCTGGGCTTGCGGCATCGCGCCGTGCATATTTTTGTGTTCAACCGGCGCGGCGAGGTGTTTTTGCAGCGGCGCTCGCATTTGAAGGACGTGTCCCCGCTGGCCTGGGACAGCAGCGCGGCGGGGCACCTCGACAGCGGAGAGAGCTACGCGGCGGCGGCGGTGCGGGAGTTGCGCGAGGAATTGGGCATCGACGCGCCGGACACGGAGCGCGCGTTCAAAATCCCGGCCAGCCCGGCCACGGACAACGAATTCGTGGAGTTGCGCCTGGCGCGGCATCACGGCCCGGTGCGCTGGCCGGCGGAGGAGGTCCAGACCGGGGAGTGGTTCGCGCCGGACACGATCACTGCCTGGGTGGCGGCGCGGCCGGGGGATTTCGCCCGTGGTTTTGTCACCTGCTGGCGCGCTTGGCTGGAAAAATCGGGCGTTGGGGCGGAGAAGATAAAATGAAAAGAAAAATTGAGTTGTGAAAAACCGCCGCATTCGCTAGAACTGAGCAGTAATCCCGAAAATAACGTCTCTCTAAAATTATGGTTTGGAAAATTTTGTCCGGCATCTCCGCCGCCTGCTTGGCTGGCGCGAGCTACTTCGCGTGGGAGAACTCCAATCAGGTGAAAGCCGAGAAGGAACTGCTCGCCCGCGCCGAAACCAACCACCAGCAGACACTGGACCGGAAAAAAGAGGCCGAGGAGGTGCAGGAACGCAAAATAGGGCAACTGGCCCAGTTGGAGAAAGACCGCGACGCCACCAAGGAGGAAGTGGTGAAGGCCACGGCCGAGGCTCAGGAAAAGGAAGGCGCGCTGGCTTTGTTGAAAAGCAACCTGGATCAGGTGACCCAGCAGGTGAAGGCGCTTGAGGAGAAAATCCGTGATGCGGGCGACATCCAAGGCTTGATCGACCAGATCGCGGAGATGAAAAAGGACGAGGCGGCCGCTGAGGGTGAGGTGGCGAACAAGGATCAAGCGCTGGCCCAAGCGCAGCAGCGACTGGAAAGCTTGAAAGACCAAGTGCGAGCCTATGAGCAAATGGAAGAGCGCATCCGGCGCGGCGTGGTGGATAAGGACTTTACCGCCCGCGTGGCCGGTGTGTTCGATACTTGGGGTTTCGTCGTGCTGAACAAAGGCAACAACGGCGGCGTCTTCGCCAATGCCCTGCTGGACGTGAAGCGCGGCCAGGATGTCATCGCCAAGCTCAGAGTGAAAAACGTCGAGCCTGTCACCTCCGTGGCGGATGTGGTGGCCGGCAGCTTGGCCGAGGGCCAAGTGATCCGCTCCGGAGATTTGGTGGTGGCTTCTCTCGACCAGCCGGCCCTGCCTGCTGGCAAGCCTCCGGTGACATCCAGCGGCGCGGCGCAGGAAAGCGCCCCTGATGCAGCCATGCCCACCGAGCCCCCCACCCCGTCGGATCCTTTCGGCAGTCCCGCACCCGCCCCGGCCATGGATGGCGCTCCTCCGTCGTCCGATCCTTTTGGCAGCTCCCCTGCTCCTGCGATGGACGGCGGCGCTGCTCCCGCCTCTGATCCGTTTGGCTCGCCCGCGCCTGCCACGCCACCCGCCGGTGGTGAAGGCGGAGCACCCATGACCAGCGATCCTTTCGGCAACTGAGCCGCCATGCCAGCTTCAGCGTCTTGAAATTCCGACACCCCTTTTTCTCCCCAGCTTCCCATGATTAAAGTCCTTTTCATTCTGAGCGCCGTGTTGATGGCCGTGGCCAGCTTTTTCGCCTACCAAAACGGACGGACCCTTGCCGCCGCCCGCACTGAGAAAGCGGCGATTCATAAAACCATTAAAACCGAGATTGGCGCCCTGGAAGGCTTGGTGGGGCAGATCAACCAAGTCATCGCCGATGTCACCCGTGTCGAAGGGGAGCTGGACGTGGAGCGCGAAAAGGTCAAAGCCCAGAAACTCAAAATCGCCCAGGCGGAAGGCGAAAACAAGCGGCTCCAGGAAGATCTGGACAGCGGCAACGGCAAGCTGGCCAAATTGAAAGAGCAGCTCGACAAGCTGCCGCCCGACGTCAAGCCTGAAACCCTTCAGGAAGACCTGAACCGCATCAAGCAAAACATCGCCGAACTCAAATCCAAAGCGGAAGGCAAGCAGCAGGAGGTGGACACCGAGAACACCAAGGTGGTGACGCAGCAACGCATCGTGGACGGCCTCGCCCGCAAAAAAGAGGAGCGCCAGAAAGCCTTCGAGCGCAACAGCATGGAGGCGACCATCGTGGCGGTGAACTCCGATTGGGGATTCGTGGTGGTCAATGCCGGTGAACCGGAAGGCATCTCCCAAAGCACCAAACTGATCGTCACGCGCGGCACCCAGACCGTCGGCAAGATCAGCATCCTTTCCGTCAGCGGCGGCCGCACCATCGCCAACATCCTCCCCGACACGATCACACCGGGCATGAGCATCGCGCCGGGTGACAAAGTCATTCTGGAAAACCTTTACCAGTGACCAGCGCAAGCGGGTTCACTGGGGGGAGCTGCCAGAGAGCGGAGGTGAGACAAATTTGCGTGTGCGCAGCCTGACCCCCTGCTTTTTTGCGATTGATCTGGCTGATTAAACTGGTATCCTCATCTATAACGCCCCGGTTGCATGTCCCATTTTTCGATCCGAATCCTGACAGTCTTCTCGACGCTGGCCGCCTGCTTGTTCATGGCCGCGTGTGAGTCCAACGAACCCAAGCGCCGCAAAGCCGTGCCGCCCTCCGCAGATGTGAGTGGACTGCCCTGGAATCGTCCGACTTCGGCAACGGACGGCGCCGGGCGTTTCGGTTCCATGGTGCCGCAAAGCCGTTGATGCCCGGATAATGCGCGTCGAACCCTACCAGGAGTTTCTGGCTGAACGTGAGGAGTTGCTCCGTCACAAATGGCTGATGAGCGAGAAAAAGGGCAAAGACATCGGCTTCGAGCGGGCATTGGTGGACTGGGCCAAGCGCCACCGGTCAGACTGGCGCCAGAAACGCAACCTCGCGCTCAACGTTGAAGCCGGACAATCCCGTTCCAACGGCAAGGGTTGAGCGTCGGAGCAAGCAAACAAGATTGGTCAGGCAAAGCTCAATCCAGGCGCAGTCAAGACAACGGCGGGCCTTTCCTCGTGAAGGGCCCGGCATTCTGGCTGCGTTTTATTTTCAATACCCTGCCATTGGCCCGCCGCGAGCGGCAGCCCTCTGTATGAAATCCACACGCCGACATGCCCTTATCGTTTTGGCCGCCTTCGGTGGCATTCTCGCTGGCTGCCCCGTCCTGGCTTTCAACGAATACGAAAACGCTCCCATTCACTACTCCAGTACGACCCCCAGGGATGCTGCGCAAGTGCTCGCGAAAAAGCTGCAGAATGGTGAGGTCAAAATCGACCGGACCGATGACTGGACCGTGTTGCGTGATCTCAGACGGCATTTCGACATCCCTGATTCGTCGCAGGTTTTGGTTTTCTCCAAAACCAGCAAACAGAACCACCTCATCAACCCGCAGACACCGCGCCTTATCTGGTTCGGCGACAACGCCTACATCGGCTACTGCCTCGGCGGTTCCATCGAGGTGGCCGCCATCGATCCCGTGCTCGGCCCTGTTTTTTACCTGATCGAACCGGATGTGCCGCCTGAGCAGCCGCTCGTTTTTGAGCGGGACCAGAGTTGTCTCAGTTGTCACGGAGGGCCGTTTTCCCCAGGGGCGCCCGGGGTGCTGGTGCGCTCCATCTTTCCCGGCAGGGAAGGGCACCCCATCATGAGCCGCGGCAGCACCGTTGTTGACACCACCACGCCTTTCGAAGACCGCTGGGGCGGCTGGTACATCACCGGAAAGCATGGCCAAGCGCGCCACCGTGGCAATGTCACCATGGACGACCGGGATGACTCCGCCGTCCTTGACCGCGAGCCGGGCGCCAATCTGGCGGACCTCACCGGGCTGTTTGACACCGGGTCTTACCCCGCGCCGACCAGTGACATCGTCGCCCTCATGGTTTTGGAGCATCAGACCTCGACGCAAAACATCCTCACCAAGGCAAATCACGCTGCGTTACGCGCCATGCACATGCAGCGCAGCCTGCAAAAGGAGCTGGGCGAGCCTGTGCTGGACGAACCAGTAGGCACCGCGCGGCGGATCATCGACAACGCCGCCACGCAGATCCTCGACACTCTATTGTTCAAAGACGAAGCGCTGCTCCCGGATGGCGGCATCGAAGGTGATCCACGGTTTCAGGACGATTTCGTGAAAAACGCGCCGCGCAGCAAGGAAGGCCGCAGCCTCAAGGATTTCCAACTCCTCACCCGCGTGTTCAAACACCGCTGCAGTTTCATGATTTACTCCGTCACCTTCCAAAATCTCACTCAACCTCTGAAGGAAACCGTGCTTTCCCGGCTCGACAGCATTCTAGCAGGCCAGGAAGACGGGGACCGTTACGGTTACTTGGCGGATTCGGAAAAAGCGCATATCCGCCGCATCCTCGCCGACACGCTGGCGGATTGCCGGAAGTGAACCTGATAAAGGTATCGTTTACTTGGCGAATCAAACAAGTAGCAGGCTCCAGGATCGACGAGAGGACTGTAAAATTTCAATAAGTATTTACAAAGTAAATGCTTAAATCTGGCCGGGAAGCTCTTGAAAAGGGCATTTTGTAAGGCCTGAGGGCTTTTTTAACTGGCTGGATTTCAGGAAATTAGCATCGAAATATAATTTCCATATTTCTCTTGCCAGCTTGTTTTCGACATGTAATGTAATTGTCATAATTTCAATAATTTGTTCACCGAAAATCACATTTACTTTACCTGGAAGCCCTTTGATTCGCCATCATTGCTCATCATGAAGACTAAGCAAAAATTCAGCAATTTCACCTTTTTACTCCTCTGGCTTGCGGCGGCCTTGGCTCTCCCGGCCAAGGCGGACAATCCCCCTCCATCTCAGCTATACTACATACCCTTTCCAGAGGATCAGCAGCTTGCCGCATTCCAAGCCATCAGCACGGTGGCACAGAATCCTTTGAACCTCTTTGTCACCATCGCTGCCGCTTCGGATAACTCCATCATTTACTACGATCACTGGGAGGACGGCTACGAGACTGACATCAGCGAACCGGTGCAGGCCACCACCGAAATCTGGGGGGATGGCAACCCTGCCAACGGCCACCCGCCCGGCATCCCCACCGACCGCATCATGGCCGGCACCAAAATCACCCTGCGCAATTTCATCGATGTCAACACGCGCCAAGCGGTCATCGACTTCGATGCCGGTGACAAATTCGGCGCCACCAAGTCCATCGCCGTCACCCGCACCATCTACCCCCAGGGCACCAACACCCTCCTCGCCGGCTCCGTTGAAGTGCTCGACACCACCCTATGGGGCGTCGAATACCGCTGCCCAGTGGGCGAGGACATTCCAGACGCCATCGACGGCCAAGTTTTCGAGTACACCGGCCTCGTCATCATGGCGCACACAGATGGCACCCAGGTTCAAATCGACGCGGACAACAACGGCGCCTTTGAAACCACGATCACCCTCAACGAGGGGGAAAGCCACCTCGTTCACGGCGGCGTCAACGTCGGCGGGCATGTGCTTGCCAGCGAGCCGGTCCAAGTCGTCCTTTTCACCGGCGACCGCAACTCCAGCTACGCCAGCCGGGATACCACCTTGTTGCCCGTGTCCCGCTGGAGTTCGGATTACTACGCGCCCGTCTCCACCCGCTCCCAGGATGGCACCGTCGTCTGGCTTTACAACCCGGGGGCCAGTGCCATCACCGTCAACTACGACCGCCGCAACGACGCCGGCAGCTACACCAGCGCCAACGTGAGCGTCCCGGCCGGCAGCTACGCGCGTGTCGTTCTGCTGCAAAATTACGCTTACCGTTTTTATACCAACGGCTCCGGCGCGCCTCATTTTTATGCCTTCGCCACCATCGACGCGCAAAGTTCCACCCCTGGAGACAACAGCGCCTATGACGGAGGTTACGCCCTCATCCCCGAACCCTGGCTTACCACCCAGGTGCTCGTCGGCATCGGCATCGGCCGTGATCCTTTCTCCGCCACCAATCCCAATGAAAACGGCAACCCCATCTGGGTCACCGTCAAAGGCAACGGCCACACCCCCGTCCGTGTCTATGTGGACTATAACGGCGATTTGTTCGGCTCCCTCACCGACATCAATGGCAATGCGTATGACGCCCACTTCGACGTGCGCGAGCTCGATCAACTCAAGCTCTACGATCCGGACGGCGACCAGAGCGGCATGGTCATTTACACGCTCGACCCCAACGTCCGCATCGCCGCCGCCTGGGCACAGGAGCCCGGCGTCGCCTCCGTCGCCCAGCCCGGCATCGACGTCGCCACCGGTGTCCCGCCCTTGATGAGCGCCGACGGTGGCAAGATCGCCAACCTTTCCATTGACCGGGACGGCGACGGCCAGCCTGGGCCCGGTGACCGCCTCGCTTACGACATTCTGATCAACAACACCTCCCGCGCCCCCATCTCCGGTCCCTTCACAGTCACGGACAACCTGCCCGCGGACACCGTTTACGTGCCGGGCAGCGCCCGCTATCGCATCAGCATCAGTGGTGACTGGGGCGCCTGGATTCCCATTCTGGATGCTGTCACCGGCACACCCTTCCCCCTGGACGAAGGGGGCTTTGACATTGAGACCACGCTGGATTTCGGCCAGCAAATCCAGGTCAACTTCATGGCCGACGTGGACGAGTTTGCCGACCTCGATCCTGGCCGCGCGCGCATCATCAACACCGGCAGCATCGACGTCATGACCTACGTGTTGTCCATCCCGCTTTATTGGTCCACTCCGCTGCGCGGCAGCATCGGGGACCGCGTCTGGGAGGATCTCAACGGCGACGGTGTGCAGGATCCCGGCGAACCCGGCATCAACGGCGTCGTCGTCTTCGCCGATCTCAACGGCAACGGCGTTCGCGATCCCGGCGAGCCTTGGGACACCACCGCGGGAGATGGCAACTACCTCCTCACCGGCAGCGCCCTCGTCGCCGGCACGTACACCGTCCGCGTTGACCCCGCCTCCCTGGCCGCCGTCAATCCCGGTTACGGCCCCACTTACGATCTCGACGGCATCCTCACCTATCATGGCGCCATCGTCACGCTCGCCGGCGGCGAGGACAGGACGGATGCCGACTTCGGCTACCGTATCGGCGCCAGCGTCGGCGACCGCGTCTGGCTGGACCGCGACAACGACGGCGTCCAGGAAAACGGCGAGCCCGGCATCAACGGTGTTCGTGTTTACCTCGATCTCAACAACGACGATGTTTTCACATCAGGCGAGCCTTATGCGATCACTGCCGGAGACGGCAGCTACTACATCGGCGGTCTTGACACCGGAACTTACACCGTGCGCGTGGACATCACCACTTTGCCCGCCGGCGCCGTGCAAACATACGACCTCAATGGCCTGGGCACCCCGCACGAAGCTTCCGTCACGTTTATTGGCGCGGAAAACCGCTCTGATTTCGATTTCGGTTATCGCGGCACTCTCAGTCTCGGCGACTTGGTCTGGAACGACGTGGACGGCAACGGCGTCGTCACCACCTACAACGTCATCGACGGCCGCATCGACATCAACAACAGTGGCTCCGTCAACAGCTCCGATGACGGCTTCATCAACGGTGTCCAGATTATCGATGGCCGTGTGGACATCAACGGCAGCGGCACCATCACCAACGCCGACGACGGTGTCTTCCTCGGCATTACCGTCATCGACGGCAACCTCGACATGAACGGCAATGGCAGCATCACCAACGCCGATGACGGCGTCATTGCCGCGGAATTTGGGATCGCCAACGTCCGCGTTTATATCGACAGCAACAACAATGGCGCTTTCGATCCCACCGAGCCTTCCGCCGTCACCAACGGCAGCGGCGCCTACTCCATCGGCAACTTGACGAACGGCACTTACATCATGCGCGTGGACCCTTCCACGTTGCCCCCCAGTCAGGCGCAGACTTACGATCTCGACGGCCTTGCGTCACCCCATCGCGTCACCGTCACCCTTTCCGGCTCCAGCCGCACGGATGCCGATTTCGGCTACCGTGACGATGCCACCCTCGGTGACCGCGTCTGGAACGACATGAACAACAATGGCGTCCAGGATCCCGGCGAACCCGGCATCCCCGGCGTGCTCGTTTATATCGACAGCGGCGTCAACAACAACATCTATGACCCCGGCGAGCCTTACGCCATAACAGACGTCAACGGCTATTACCTCATCACCAACCTCGGCGCCGCCACGCATGAGGTCCGCATTGACATCAGCACCCTCCCGCTCGGATCGGTGCAGACTTACGATCTCGACGGCATCGGTACCCCGCATGTCGCCAATGTCTCCCTCACCGCCACCCAGGATCGCACCGATGCCGATTTCGGCTACCGCAGCAACGCCAGCATTGGAGACCGCATCTGGGAGGACAGCAATGGTGACGGCGTGCAGGATCCTGGAGAAACCGGCGTCGATGGCGTCCTTGTATTCCTCGATATCAACGGCAACGGCATCCTCGATGCCAACGAGCCCTCTGCCACCACTTCCGGAAATGGCGGCTACAGCTTCTCAGGTCTCGTCGCCGGCAACTACTTGGTCTGTGTCGATCCCTCTACCCTGCCTGCCGGCATGGTGCCCACTTACGATCTCAACGGCCCGAAGGATCACAAGGCCACCGCCACCCTTGCCGCCAACCAGACCAGAACCGATCTCGACTTTGGCTACGCCACTCCCGCCGCCATCGGTGATTTCGTATGGAATGACTACAACGCCAACGGCATCCAGGATCCCGGTGAGCCAGGCTTGAATGCTGTTGAAGTCACCCTCTTCCGCGCCAACAACACCATCGTCGGCTCCACCGTCACCGCCGCGGACGGCGCTTATTCTTTCACCGATCTGATGCCCGGAGAATACTATCTTGTATTCTCCACGCCAGCAGGTTTTGAGCGCAGCCCCGCGGATCAAATCGGTGACACGGAAGATAGTGATGCCAACCCGGCCAATGGCCGCACACCGAATTTTGTCCTCGCCTCGGGTGATGACATTTCCCACTTGGATGCCGGCTTCTTCCAATATGGCTCCATCTCCGGTTTCGTCCTCGCGGACACGGACAACGATGACCTTGGCGACGCTCCGATTGCGGGTGTCACCCTCACCCTCAAGGACGGCAACGGCGACGACATCGACAGCGACCCGGACACTCCCGGCGTCCAACCCACCATCGCTGTCACCGACGCCGCTGGAGCCTACAGCTTCGGCAATCTGCTGCCCGGAGACTACCGCGTCATGCAGACCCAGCCGGCCGGTTACTTCTCGGTAATCGATGTGGACGGCGGCGACCCCAATGTCATTGGCGATGTCATACCCATCAGTCTTGCTCCCGGTGGAAGCATCACCGGTCAGAATTTCATCGAAGAACAACCGGGCAGCATCAGCGGCCTGGTTTTGGCTGACACCACCGGCGATTCCATCGGCGACACGCCGCTGCCTGCCATCTTCATCAACCTCAAGGATGGCAATGGCAACACCGTCGCCACCACCTTCACCGACACCAATGGCGCTTACTCCTTCCTCAATCTGTCTCCCGGTTCTTACTCCATCGAGCAAGACCAGCCCCCCGGCTACGCCAGCCTCTCCGACATTGATGGCGGCAACCTCGACATCATCGGCGACATCTCCCCCATCATCCTCACCGCCGGCGCGGTCATCACCGGCCAAAACTTCGTCGAAACCCAATACGCCCTCATCCGTGGCGCCGTCCTTGCCGACCTCGACGGCGACAACAACCCCGACGCCCCGCTGCCAAACGTCACCATCACCCTCAAAGACCAAAACGGCGATGTCGTCGCCACCACGACCACGGACGCAGCCGGCTTCTATGAGTTCCTCGACCTGCTCGCCGGTACCTACACCATCGAGCAAACCCAGCCCTCCGGCTTCTCCAGCCTCTCCGACGTGGACGGTGGCGATCTGGACATCATCGGCGATGTCACTCCCATCGTCCTGCTGCCGGGAGAAGAGTTGAACAACCAGAACTTCGTCGAAGCGCTCAACGGCTCCATTCAGGGCAGCGTCACCGCCGATGTGAATGGCGACACCACTGGCGACGTGCCGCTGGGGGGCGTCACCATCACTCTGCTTGATTCCAATGGCGATCCAGTGGCCACCACGACCACGGACGCCAGCGGTTTCTACGAGTTCCCCGACCTCGCGCCGGGCGACTACACCGTGGTCGAGGCCGATCCGGCGGGTTATCGGTCTGTGACGCCGAACAGTGTGCCGGTCACGCTCATTGCCGGAGATATCGCCACCGCGGACTTCGTGGATGAGCAGCTCGGCTCGATTTCCGGCACGATCTATGCGGAGACCCTTGGCGGAGCGCCGATGGAGAGCGTGCTGGTCGAATTGCTGGATCAAACCGGCAGCCCCGTGTTGGACGGCGATAATAATCCGATCGCCACGCTCACCGCTGCGGATGGGACATACAGCTTCACGGGAGTACCTGCCGGAGTCTATCAAGTGCGCCAGACGGTACCGTCGGGATACACTGCCGTTGAGGATGCCGATGGCAGTGATCTCACGCTCAATGGGGATGTGACACCGATCGTCGTCACGGCGGGTAATGACACAGTCAATCAAGACTTTGTAAACGCGGCGGTTGCCGATCTCGCCATTGCCAAGTTGGTGGACAACGAAACGCCGAACGTCGGAGAGGAAGTCACCTTCACGCTGGTCGCCAGCAACTATGGCCCGTCCGATGCCACCGGTGTCTCCGTCATCGACGCTCTGCCCACTGGCTACACCTTCGTCTCCGCCGATCCGTCCGCCGATTACAACGATGGCACCGGCATCTGGACCATCGGCGCCCTCGCCAACGGTGACACTGCCACCCTGACGATCACCGCGACGGTCAACGCCGCTGGTGACTACCTCAACACTGCAACGATCACCGGCAACGAACTCGACCCCGACTTCGACAACAACGAAGACGACGCCGGAACCACGCCGATCCCGCTCGGAGCCATCTCCGGCGCCGTCACCCGCGACATCGACAATGATGACCTCGGCGACGAGCCGCTGGAAGGCGTCACCATCACTCTGCTCGACAGCAATGGCGACACCGTGGTCACCACCATGACCGACGCTGCCGGCTTCTATGAATTTCCGAGTCTCGTCCCCGGCGACTACACCGTGGTTCAAACTGATCTTGCCGGTTATCAATCCGTCACGCCGAACAGCGTCCCGGTGACTGTCATTGCCGATCAAACTTCCACTGTGGATTTTGTGGACGAACAACTCGGAGCCATCTCCGGCACAGTCACCCGTGACATCGACAACGACGATCTCGGCGACGAGCCGTTGGAGGGTGTCATCATCACTCTGCTCGATAGCAATGGCGACACCGTGGCCACCACCATGACCGATGCCGACGGCTTCTATGAATTCCCCGGTCTCGCTCCCGGTGATTACACCGTGGAGCAAACCGACCTGACAGGGTATCACTCCATCACACCCAACAGCGTCCCGGCTACCGTCATCGCCGGTGAGACTGCCACTGTGGATTTCGTGGACGAGCAGCTTGCCGGGATTTCCGGTTACGTCCTCGCGGACATCACCAACGATGCCACCGGTGAGCTGCCCATCTCCGGTGTCACACTTACCTTGCTCGATGGTGACGGTAATCCGCTGGCAACCACCACCACGGACGCCAACGGCTACTATGAGTTCCCTGATCTGGCTCCCGGCACGTATCGTGTCGCCCAGAGCCAGCCCGCCGGTTATTTCTCCGTCGCCGACGCGGACGGCGGCGATCTCGATCTCATCGGCGATGTCTCTCCCATCGTCCTGCTGGCCGGGATCCCCAGCACGGACAACACCTTTGTCGAGCGCGCCGCGCCCGGCTACATCTACAATGCCATCACCGGAGAAATCGTTGGCGGCGGCAGCGTCAGTGTCTCCGGCCCCGGTCCGGTCATCATCATTCAGGACGGCTCCACCGGCGCTTACAGCTTCGTGCTTGATCCGGACAATGCCATCGCCGGTTCCTACACGATCACCCTGACGCCGCCGGCAGGTTTTGTCATCGATCCCACCCGTCCCGTTGCCGGTCCGTCCTACGATCCCACCGGTGGCCCGAATCCCACCGTGCTCGGCTCCGCGGAAAGCCTCGGTTCGCTCACCGACTTCTCCGCCCCGGCCAACCCCTACTACTTGGTGCTGGACCTGGAGCTTGGTGATCCGCTTGTCATTCATAACAACCTGCCGCTCGTGCCTGCCAAAGCCAATACTTGGCCCATTTGGCAGTATCTGAATCCCCTCGACGGTGAAAATGAGCCCGGTGACAATCCCGATGACGATCGCTACGACAATCTCCAAGAGTTCGCTTTCGGCTTCGATCCCGCCACCGGTGTCAAATCCGTCTGCCCCATCCAGGTGGTCACCGATCCGGCCACCGGCAGGGTGGACGTGCGCGTCCTGCGCCTCACCTGCATCAGCGGCGTCAATTACATCCTGGAAGCCGTCACCACCCTCGATGCCAGCCCCGCCGGTTGGAGCGACGTGACCACGATCACCCCCGTCATCACCTATAACCCCGACGGCACCGAGTGGGCGACGTATGAGAATGTCGCCGTTCTCGCGCCAGCCTCCACCACCGGCTTTTTCCGGGTGCGCATCGAACTCGACGCCGATCTCAACGGCGTCCCTGAAGCGATCTCCCGCACCGAGGTTGCCGGCGCCGCTAGCCGCGTCTTCGCCACGCCGTGCGAGACCTTCTCTCTGCCTTTCCTCAAGTGCGAAATCTTCTCCGGCACCGCCGGAGCCGTCGGCGGAAGTGTCATCGACATCACCGCGGGCGCCGGTGACGGCGATTTCGCCGGTGCTTTGACCTCCGGCGCCCAGTACTATGTGGAAGTCATCGCCGGTGATTATGAAGGACATCGCTTCGAGGTGGATGAGGCACAGAGCACGGCCACCAGCATAGCCATCGATCTCGCCAGCCCGCGCAACACCTTGCCCGCGCTGCCAGCCGGTCTTGCCGGCGCGCCCATCGCCGCGCGTCCGCACTACACACTCGACCAAGTGTTTGACAAAACCCTGCTCACCGCCAGCAACAATCCCTCCACCGCTGACCGTGTGCAGTTCCACAATGGTTCCGGCTTCAGCGCCTATTGGCTGTTCTTGAATGGCGGCAACCCGCGCTGGGTGCGGATGGGCGACGCCACTCTCACGGACTATGGCCACCGCGTTATCGCTCCCGGTGAAGGTGTCTTTGTCCAGATCAAAAACGGAGCTGCTGCTCTGACATGGTCCGGTTACGTGCGGTCCAACGACTTCGCGCTGCCGCTGGCGGCCAGCGCCAACTTCATCGGCGGCGGCTGGCCGCTCGACCAATCCCCCGCCGCGCGTGCCATGACCGCCGCCAATGGATTCACCGGCAGCGCCAACCCCGCCTTGGCCGACAAACTGCAGCTTTGGAAGGGAGACAGCGAGCCGAACGCCAGCGGCTATGCGGCTTATTTCTTCCTGCTCACCGGTTCATACAACCAATGGACCTCCCAGCAGAACGCCGCTCTGGCCAATCAAAACAACACCCTGCTGCTGCATTCCCTGCGCGCCGGATTCATCTTCTCACGCTCGGGCAATGCCTCATACGTCATGCCCATGCCGTGGACGCCTTGAAAAAGGCCGAAGCCCGAAATCCGAAAACTAAGAATCACAAAACGGAAAATTGGGTCATTTGCGAAAATCTAATCAAAACTGCCAAATCCAACTCGTCATGAAAAAACTGCGCCAATATTTCCTTCTCAACTTTCTCCCCGGCGTTTGGCTGGTCCTGCTGGTTCTTGTTCCGGCGTCTTCTCCCGCCTCCACTATCTACTGGGGCAGCGCCGTCAACGATCAGCTTTATGACAGCCACGGCAACGCTCTCGACGACTCCTTCATCTTCGAGCTTGGCACCTTTGGTGATTTCGTCCCCGACGACGACAATTTGCATCTGTGGCTGGCCAACTGGAAGGTGCTCGACCGCGCCACTGCGCCCGCCGCCAACGGCTGGAATTCTTCCGAAGGTTTCTTCAACTCCAGTGTCAGCCTGCTTTATGATGGCACCTCCAGCAGTCCTTCATCGAGCGGGTTCGTTTTCTCGCCCGGAGAGCAGGCTTATATCTGGGTTTATAACAGCCAGGATCTCGTCCTCGACACCGAATGGGCGCTCATCACCAACAATTCCAGCGACGGTGATTCCTCCGATGATTGGCTCATCCCTGCTTTGCCGTTGGAATGTGGTTGCGGTGCCACGCCGGATTCGTTGGAATGGCGTTTGAGCACCGCCACCCAGCCGGGCTTCGGCGGTCTTCATGACGAATACGGCCCGGGCAATGTCAGCGACATCCCGCCGAGTTTCGCGCTCCAGAGTGCCACCCTGCCGGAACCGGGCAGCGCTTTTCTCGTCCTCGCTGCATCCTTTTTGTTCGGCTACCGTCGTCGGCGCGCGTGAAACGTACCACGCCTCTCCGAGGCGTGTGTCTTGCGGGAGCGCGGGCGCCCTCGCCCGCTGTTGCTGACGCCCTCGCCGGCAATTTTTTTGGATGACGCAGCTACTTGAAAATAGTGACGCTGCGCGTGGGGGCGGGCAAGAGGCGAGGGGCCTCTTGCGACGGGCGAGGGCGCCCGTGCTCCTTAATAATGCACGGCGGTGACGGCATCGAGATCGAAGCCGGATGAGCCCGCTCCATCCAGAGCGCCGAGGGTGTCGGTGTGCAGGACGGGGTGACCGCCGAAGTCGTCGCGCAGCACGTTGTGGCCGGTGGATTGGATTTTGATGTAGCGTATCCAGGTGAGGCCGGGGATTTTCAGGTCGTCGAGGTCGAAGGAATCGCCGCCGCTTTGGCGCGGGTCGGTGGGATCTCCGCCGGTGGTGGCGTTGCGGCCGGCGAAGCCGCGGTTGTAATAAAAAGGGTCCATCGTGACGGGCGTGGAGGACGCGCCGGCGGGCGGCACGATGTCGATGGGAAAGCGGTGCCATTCATCCTCGAAGAGGGCGACGGAGATGATGGCGGGCTCCATGAAACGACGATTGGCGTCGCCATTGATGAAGAAGACGTTTTCGAAAACGGTGAAGTCCTCGCCGGGAGCGGACTCGACAATGTTGTCCTCGAAAGCAAGGATGATGGCGCCGCCGTGCGCGTCGAGGCCGGAGCCGGGGGAACCGGCGCGGGCGTGCAGGGAGAGGACGTGGGCGGGGTCAGCGGCCGGGGAGAATGTGCCGCGTCCATCGGGCGGGCCGGTGACGTTGGCGGGCACGAAAGCGCTGCCGTAACCGCCTCCTGACAAGGGACGGAAGAGCCTGACGGTGTCGGCGTGCGGATCGGCGAGCTGGCCGGGGATGCCGCGCCCCTTGGTGAAAGGCAGGATGGTGACGGAGGTGGTGGCAAAGGGCACGGGAGCGCCGCCGACGTGAGCGTGCAGGGTGTAATAATAGGTGGCGCCGGTGGCGAGGCCGCGATCGACATGGTTGCTGCCGCGGCCTTGATAGACGACCACCGGAGCCGCGCCGTCGGGCGACAACGAACGGGTGATCGTGACGACACGCGCCGGGCTGCCGAACGCCTGCGCGATTTCCCGCGGTCTCCAGGCGAGCCCGGCTTTTTCCCGGCTGGGCACGACGACAAGCGCGCGGCGGATGGGCAGGTGAAAGGTTTTTTGCGCGGATGAACCGGCGCTGTCGCGGACTTCGAGGATGAAACGATGGTGGCTGTCGGTGGCGGCGGCTGCGCCGCTGAGCACGCCTTCCGGCGTGAGTTCCCACGGACTGCCGGAGGGATTGAATGGCAGGTCGCCGCGGACGATGCTCCATTGATAGGGCGCGATTCCGCCGGCGGCTTCGAAGGCGAGTTGATAGGCGCTGCCCGGCGCGGCGGGTTGCAATCTGGCGGGTGTTGGAATCTCGATGGATGAGGCGAACGACAAGGCGAACGCACGCTCCGCTTCCACGCCGGTGCTGTCGGTGACGCGCGCGAGGATTTCCTGGTCGAGGCCGGTGGCGACTTGGCCCGAAATCACGCCGGACTCGGAATCGAGCAGCAAGCCCTCCGGCAGCGTGTCCTCCACCGACCAAACGAGAGGCGGGACACCACCGCTGGCGGCGAGGGCGGCGTGATAGGCGGCGCCTGGCGTCCCGGCGGGCAATTCGGTGGTGGTGATGGTGAGCGGGTCGTCCTCGCCGATGCGCAGGGTGTAGAGCGCGGAGTCTTCCGCGCCCGCCGAGTCGCTGACGTGAATGGCGAGCGCGGCGGTGAGCGGTGTCTCGCTGCTGCCGGTGAAAAGGCCGGTGACGGGATCGATGCTGAAACCCGCGGCCTCCAGCGTCATGCGCCATTGATAGGGCGGCGTGCCGCCGATGGCTTCGAAAAGATAACTGACCGGCGTATTAACCGGACTGCGCGGCGGGGTGCCGGAGGTGATGTAAAGCGGGACGGCGGCGGCTTCGGCTTCGTCGGGCGCGGCTTCGGCGCCGGCTTGGCCCGGTGAATAGACCGGGAACCAGACACTTTTGCGGCGCACCGCGCGGTGGATGCCTTCGCCACCGATGCCTTCGAGGGTGTGGAGGGCGAAGGGCAGACGGGTATCTCGGTGGCTCGGCGCATCGGGCAGGGCGGTGATGGCGGGGGCAGCGTCGGAGTTGGTTTGATGAGTGTCCTCGCCGGTTGAGGGAAGGGGTGTTGGATCGTTGTTAGAAAGAAAGGGCAGGACGTCCCTCAGTGCCCTCAGCCAGCGCCCGCCGTCCGGGCTGGCGGCGTCGAAGCCGAGATACAACGCCGTCACGGCCAGCGCTGAAAGCAGCGCGGCCAGGATGGCTGGGTGTTTGAGGCGGGGCATGGCGGAGGGAGAAAGTGGGGCAAGCTTCCAGCTTGCCCGTGTGTAACCTGGAAGGTTGCGCCACTTTGGAGCCGTTGCTGTCGCGGGCGGGACGCCCGCGACACACACAGCCGGGACGGCTGTGCTACGGTGAGTTGGATTCAAGCAGAAGCAACCCGGACCGGCTTTGGCCTTTCGTGGCGGTGGGAAGGATGAAAAATCCGCAGCCGCGGCTGTCGAAGGGGTTGGTGGTGGTTTCGTCGGGAATGAGCAAGCCGCGCAGGGTGGCGGTGCGGCGGGTCGTGCCATCGTTGAGCGGCACCCGTCCGCCGAGCGCACCGTTGCGGTTGTTGAGGGTGAGTCTTGCTGGCTTGGGAACAACGAGTTTACCGGCGGACAGAATGCGCAGCGGCGTTTCCAACGGATTGGTTCCGAAGGCTTCAACTCCGCCATCCTGCAAAACCAGCACGGCGTTTTCGGCTTCGGACGGCAGCGTATCGAGCGGCAGGCTGGCTCCGGCAACGGGACGGTACTGGCCGCCGCGTGTATCGAGTTCGAGCGGCGCGGGCCAGCCGTTGCGATACAAAGCGCCGCTGGTTTGCGCGGGCTTGCTCCAGGTGAGATCGCCGGTGACGCTCTGCGCGAGATCGGCGGTGATATTGAGCGCGCCGCTGAAGGTGCCTGGATTGCGGTAGAGTGCTTGATAGAGAATCAGTTCGCCGCCATCGCCAAGCGAACTGCTGTTGGTGAAGGCGGAGTTGTCAGCCAAGCGCAGGCTGACGCGGACTTTGCCGCGTGCGGGCAGGTTGATGCTGCCGTAGCTGGCGCCTTGCGGCAGGCTGTCGTCGATGACGCCTTCTTGAAAGGCGGTGAAGTTGCAGACGCCGGACAAAGGGCTGACGGTGGCGTGCCGGAATCCAGTCAGGGTGCCGCCGTCTGTCAAAGCGCCGTTGAGCGAGCCATCGTTGGTGTCGATGCTGAAGGCGAGCGTGTGCTGGACACCGCCGAGTTTGAACGTGGCAGTGGCGGCGGGATCGCCGTCGCTGGTGTCGAGGACGCCACGCGCGCTGGCGGTTTTTTTGCCGATTCTGATCTTGGCGGTGTAAGCCGCGCGCGCGGTGGTGGTCAGTTCAACCTGCGCGCCGAGACCGTCCGTAGCGGAGCCGGCGCGGTCAACGAGGCTGCTGAAGCTGCCGATGGCAAGAGCGGGTGTTGGCTGGACGTGCAGCAGGAACACGATGGAAACGGTGGAGCCAAAGGCGTTGCTGGCGGTGAGGACGACGCGGTCGAAGCTGCCGGCGGCGGTGGGCGTGCCGCTGATGACGCCGTCCGAGTTGATGCTCAGTCCGGGCGGCAGGCCAGTGGCGCGCCAGTGCGTGGCTGTGCCGCGCGTGGTGAGCATTTGATAGGTGAAAGCCGCGCCGACGCGGAGATCGGGGAAGGTTTGTTCGCGGACGATGGCGGGCGGGGCGTCGTTGTCCTCGATGGTGAGGGTGAAGGTCTCAGTAGCCGAAGCACCAAGCCCGGCGTGGTTGGCCGGCGCGGGCTGGCCGAGGGTGATGACGACGGTTTCATCCGGCTCGTTGGCGGTGGCGTCGTCGATGAGGTTGATGGTGAGGGTTTGGGAGGATTCGCCCGCAGTAAAAACGATTTCGTTCGTCTCCAGAGTGAAATCCACTCCGGTTGTGGCTGTGCCGGAGGTCGTGACGGGGATGGTGACTGTTTCGTCCGGCGGCGGGGTGATGGTGACGGTGATCGTAGCGGAGCCGTCGCCCTCGTTCACGGCGGCGGTGGAGGCGGCGAATTGCACGGAGCGCACATGCAGATCGGCTATTGCCGCATGGCCGAAAATGAGGTCGGTGCCGAAAGCGTAGAAACTGTCGTTGGCGAGAAAGCTAACATGGTCTTGACTGTCGTGGTGGAAGGCCTTGGGCGAGAAGTTAGGCGCGGCGGTGTAGCCGGGCGGCAGGCTGGCAAAGGGGTGAAAACGCCGGGTGACACCGGTGGCGGGGTCGTGAGCTTGAAGATAGTCGATCTGCCAGCCGCCGACCCACACCCGGCCGCCGCCATCGACGGCCAGCGCGCCGGATGCGGCGGCATGGAAGACGGAGCCGGCGTCCGTGGCGGCAAGCGGAGCGAGCGACTCGGCCAGGATGGCTGACACGGCGGCATCGATCTGATCGGCGGTGAACTTGATGATTTGGCCTTCGATGGCCGGATCAAAGTCGGCCAGGGCGATGAAGACGTTGCCGCCGGCGTCGGTGTCCAGGCTGCCGCTGAAGCTGCTGAGCGCGTGAGTGACCGGGCCGGTGAAAGCGCCGTCGGCGCTGACGTAAGTGATGTCATTGGAGCCGTCGGGAGCGTTGCCGCCCGTTATCAGCCAGCCTTCGCGCCCGGACTCGGGGTGCTGCCACCAGACGGCGGTGTAGTTTTGCAGTTCGGCCAGCGGCGTGGCGTCGATGGGGGTGGCGGGCGTGGCAGGATCGAAGGCAAAGAGGCCGGAGGGGCCAAAGAAACCGCCGCCGCCGATGAGGGCGGAATCGGCGGAGCGGACGGCGATGAAGGCGGGATCGAAGAAGACCTCTCCGCTGTTGTTCACGGGGGTAAAATCCACGCCGCCGAAGCTGTCTTGAACGAAAACTTCTCCGCCTTTGCCGAGGATGAACCGGCCATCGGGATGATGAGCGTGGGTGAAGGAAAAACTGTCGAGCGGACCGGCGGTGAATGTGGTCCAATCGGCGTGGGCCGCGGAGAGGGCGAGGGCGGATGCCGCCGCGCCGATGACCGCGGCCTTTTGAATGAGGCTGCTGCGCATGATGTTGATGGGTGTTTGTCTCTGAGTTGAGGTTTGGCTGCGAGAGACGGAACACTTTTCCAGGCGTCGAAAAATGAAAACGAGCCGGGACAGCCGCGCGCATCTCCCACTCTTCATTTTGGCGATGAAGGTGAACCCGGCGCGTCACTCGACGGGCCGGGAGTGAGCGTTTGCGGCGAGATGTTCGGACTCCGGGTTTGTGGCGGCGCTTTGATTCGGTGAATAGAGCTCCGCGCGCCTCGCCTCCGCCTTCACCGGCGCTTTGACGCGTCGATTGGCTTTGCTCCCGTCCGCGAATGGACGAAATGGAGGGTTGTGACCCGATACCGCAGCGCAACTGTGGCCGGTTCTAACGGCCTTCCCTGCGCTCGCAAACGGTGGTGACTGACAAAGAGCCGGCGCGTTTGATGGGCGCGCCGGATGGGGAGTTGTTAGCCGGTGGGGTGGGGGTGTGCAAGAGAGTAATGTCGAATAGATCTCTTTCGCAATAGGCGTTCTTGAAATCAGCTTTGATGATTGGGCGCTTGCAAAGCGTTTCTCCCTGGGGCAAGGCGCTTACAGGGCGCCTCGCTTTGTTCCATGGGGCTTGATGATGAACGGTCACCGGTGGCAGATGGGTTAGGTGAGGCGGGCGCGGGCGGCGGTCATGTCCTGGCGGATGGCGTCTTGCAGGGCGGCGGTGTTTTCGAAGCGGCGCTCGGGGCGGAGGTGGGTCTCCAGGCGGACTTCGATTTCCTTGTCATACAAATCACCGGTCCAGTCGAGGAGGTGGACTTCGAGGGAGAGCCGGCCGTCGTTCTCGACGGTGGGGCGGCGGCCGAGGTTGCAGACGGCGGGGCGCCATTCGCCGTCCACTTCGGCGCGGCAGGCATAGACGCCGGGGGGCGGGTGGACGGCGGTGAGGAGTTCGATGTTGGCGGTGGGAAAGCCGAGCTGGCGGCCAAGCTGGCGGCCTTTGACGACGCGGCCAAGGTAGCCGAAGGGCCGGCCCAGGAGGTCGCGCGCGGTGGCGAGGTCGCCGGCGCTGACGGCTTCACGCAGCCAAGTGCTGCTGACGACGCGATCGCGCAGCTTGACCGGCGGCACGCCATAGACGGCGAAGCCGTGCCGCGCGCCGGCGTCCATCAACTGATGTACGCCACCCTGGCGGTCTTTGCCAAAGGACCAGGTGTAACCCACGGAGATGCAGCCGAGCGGGCGGCAGGCGCGGGCCAGTTGGCCGATGAAATCTTCCGCCGGGGTGGCGGCGGTGTCGCGGGTGAAGGGCAGCGCCAGCAGATGCTCCGCGCCGAGGGCGGCGGCGAGTTTTTTCCGGTGTTCCAGCGTGGTGAGGCGCGGCGGCTCGCGATCGGGATTCAAGACGGCGGCGGGGTGGGGATCGAAGGTCATCACGACGGCGGCGCCGTTGTGCTGATGGGCGTGCTCCGCTGCCGCGCGCACGACCTCCTGGTGGCCGTGGTGCAGGCCGTCGAACACGCCGATGGCGAGGGCGATCGGGCCGGGCAGGGCGGCGAGGTCTTCGAGGCGGGTGAGCATGGCAGCGGGCGTTTTTTTGACAGGATGGACAGGATTTTCAGGATTAACAGGATGAAGAGCGGGGATGATGAATACCGGCTACTGTCCACCGCCCACTGCCTACCGGTTATTTCACGCTCCGCGCAGTTTCGACACGTCGTAGAGGGAGAGCATGGCTTCGAGCGCGGTCTTGCGGTCGCCGGACTTGAGGGTGTCAAAGGTCACGCAGCCGCCGGGCAGCAGGCGGAATTTGCCGGAGCGGGTGCGGCGCAGTGCGGTGAGGTGGGCGCCGCAGCCGAGTTTGTGGCCGATGTCGTGCGCGTAGGTGCGCACGTAAAAGCCTTTGCTGCACACGACGCGGAAGTCCACGTCCGGCGTGGCGAACTTGAGGATTTCATAATCGAAGACGCGCACGAAGCGCGGCTCGCGTTCGATTTCCTGGCCTTTGCGCGCCAGCTTGTAGAGCGGCACGCCGCCGACTTTGATGGCGGAGACCATCGGCGGGGTTTGGTAGAAGTCGCCCTTGAAGGCATCGAAGGCGGCGCGCAGGTCGGTCTCGTCCAGCGCGGGCACGGGGCGTTCTTCGACGACTTCGCCCTCGCGGTCCTGGGAGTTGGTGGTGACGCCGAGGCGCAGCGTGCCGACGTATTCTTTTTCCTCGGCCATGAGCAGATCCTGGATCTTCGTGGCGGTGCCGACGACGAGGATCAACATGCCGGTGGCCATGGGGTCGAGGGTGCCGCAGTGGCCGATTTTTTTGGTGCCCAGACAGCGCCGCGCCACCGCCACCACGTCGTGAGAGGTCATGTCCGGTCCTTTATCGACCAGCAAGACGCCGTTAATCGAGTCGTCGGATTTCATCTTCCAAAACTTGCAGAAATTGTTCCGCGGCTTGATCGGAGGGGCCGGCCATGCGCGCGCCGGCGGCGGCGCGGTGGCCGCCGCCGCCGAAGCGTCCGCAGATGGCGGAGACATCGATGCGGTTGTCCTTGGAGCGGGCGCTGGCGCGCACTTTGCCGTCCGGCAGTTCTTCGAAAAGCACGGCGGCCACCACGCTGTCCACCATGCGGAGGAGGTCGATGAGACCCTCGGTGTCGCCGGGCTGGGCTTCGGCTTCGAGCGCGGTTTTGCGGGTGTAAATCCAGCTCGCCACGCGGCCATCGGCGGAGAAGCGGATTTCGTTCAAGAGCGCGCGCATGAGCCGCAGCCGGCGGGCGGGGAAGGTCTCGTAGGTGAGGCGGCAGAGGCGGCCGGAGTCGAGGCCGGCGGCGAGCATTTCCGCGGCGATCTCGTGCGTGCGCGCGGTGGTGCTGGGATATTGAAAGGAGCCGGTGTCGGTGGAGATGGCGACGTAGAGGTTTTGACGCACGGCGTCGTCGATGGGGAAGCCGCCGGTCTTGAGCAGTTCATAGACGAGCTGGCCGGTGGCGGGCACGGTGGGATCGATGTGGTTCCAGACGCCATAGCCGGGATTGGTGCCGTGGTGATCGAGGTTGATCCAGTCCGGCACGCGGTCGAGGATTTCCACGCAGCGCTTGCCGAGGCGTTCGCGGGTGGCGGTGTCCAGGGCGACGACGAGATCGGCGTTGAGATCGTCCGGCGGCGGGGTGATGTCCGCGCTGTGCGGGAGAAAGGCGAGGTTTTCCGGCACGGTGTCCTCCAGAATGGGGAAGACGGTTTTGCCCGCGGCGCGCAGGCTGAGGGCGAGGCCGAGCACGGAGCCGATGGCGTCGCCGTCCGGGCGCACATGAGCGGCGATGGCGATGCGCTGCGCTTGGTGCAGGCGGTCGGCGAGATCGTTCAGGCTGTGCATTTTTGGTGTCTTCGGTTTAGACAGGATTGACTGGATTTTTGCAGGATTAACAGGATGGGGGGAGGGGGGCGGCATGAAGCGGGTCAGGCGCTGGAGTCGTCGCCTCGGGTGCTTTGCGGGTGGCGGGCTGGAAGCCCGCTGGACGGGGCGGACGACACGTCCGCCTTACTGTCGTCTTCGTCAGGCAGCGGTTCGGGCAGGGATTCGATGAGGTTGAGCACCTGCACGCCGCGCTCCACGGAGTGGTCGGCGCGGAAGGTTAACTGCGGGCTGTTGCGCAGGGTGACGCGCTTGTTGAGGGCGCGCTGGATTTGCGGGCGGTTGGCTTGGAGTTTTTTGAGGACGCGTTCATCGGCGTTGTCGCGGCCGCCCAGCACGCCGATATAGACGAAGCATTGCTTGAAGTTCGGCGTGATATCCACGTCGTGAATGGTGACGAGCAGGCCGCCGAAGTCATAATCCTTTTCCAGGATCATGCCAAGCTCCCGGCGGATCAGTTCCTTCACTCGTTGGACGCGGTGGGTCATGGGGAAAGTTGATTTATCGTTCTCGTCCTCCTACTCGTCCTCGAAAAAGTCAACGAATCGAGGATCGAGGACGAGGACGAGGACGAGGACGATTTAGGTTGTCAGAGGGTTTGTTCGATTTTTTCGAGTTGATAGCACTCGATGACGTCACCCTCTTCGTAATCGCTGAAATTGCCGAGCTTGATGCCGCATTCGAGGCCGTTGCGCACTTCAGGCACTTCGTCTTGGAAGCGTTTGAGGGTCTCGATGCCGCCGTCATAGACGGACTGGCCGTCACGCAGCACGCGGGCGCGCTGCTTGCGGTCGATGCGGCCATCGGTGACGAGGCAGCCGGCGGCGCGGCCGCGGGTGACTTTGAAGACCTGCTTGACCTTGGCGTGGCCGATTACGTTCTCGCGGGTGATCGGGTCGAGCAGGCCCGTCATGGCTTCCTTCACCTGATCGATAAGTTCGTAGATGATGGAGTAAAGCTTGACCTGGACGTTCTCGCGTTTGGCGACGGAGAGGGCTTTGTTTTCGAGTTTGACGTTGAAGCCGATGACGATGGCGTCGGAGGCGCTGGAGAGCAGTACGTCGGACTCGTTGACGGGGCCGGCTTCGGCGTGCAGGATTTCGAGATTGACCTTGTCGGTGGCGATGTCGCCAAGGCATTTTTTGATGGCTTCCACGGAGCCTTGCACGTCGGCTTTGATGACGAGTTTGAGGGTCTTTTTGTGGCCGTCTTCGATGTTGGCGAAGAGTGTTTCGAGGGTGGAGCGGCGCGGGGCGGAGAGTTTCTTTTGGCGCAGTTCCTCCTGGCGCTCTTCGCTGAGGCGCTTCACGTCGCGCTCGCTGTCCATGACCACGACTTCGTCGCCGACGTTCGGCATGTCGCTGAAGCCGACGACTTCGGCGGGCAGACCGGGGCCGACGATTTTGATGTTTTCGCCGCGGTCGTTGTGGAGGGCTTTGACTTTGCCCCAATGCGGGCCGCAGATGAAGGGCTTGCCGACTTTCAGGGAGCCTTGGCGCACGATGACGGTGGCCACGGGGCCTTTTCCCGGGACCATGGAAGATTCGATGACGGTGGCGCGGGCGGGGGCTTTGGGGTCGGCTTTGAGTTCGAGAACCTCGGACTGCACGGCCATGGTTTCCAGCAGGTCGTCGATGCCGAGGCCCTTGGTGGCGGAGACTTCGATGCATTCGATCTCACCACCCCAATCCACGGGCATGAGATCCAGTTCCTGAAGCTGGCCTTTGACGCGCATGACGTCGGCGCCGGGGAGATCGACTTTGTTGATGGCCACCATGATGGTGACGCCGGCGGCTTTGGCGTGGCTGAGCGCTTCGCGCGTCTGCGGCATGATGCCGTCATCCGCGGCCACCACGAGGACGACGATGTCGGTGACATTGGCGCCGCGGGCTCGCATTTCGGAGAAGGCGGCGTGGCCGGGGGTGTCGATAAAAGTGATGGAGCGGCCGCCATGCTCGATGCTGTAGGCGCCGATGTGCTGGGTGATGCCGCCAGCCTCTCCGGCGGCGACGCGGGCTTTGCGGATGGCGTCGAGCAGGGAGGTCTTGCCGTGATCGACGTGGCCCATGAAGGTGATGATGGGGGCGCGCAGCTCGAGCTTGTCTTCCGCCACTTCCTCGGGCGCCTGCGGCTCCGGCTCGACGATGACTTCCTCCAGCTTGTGGACGCCTCCGCCTTTCTCGCGCTTTTCGCGCTCCAGCCTGAAGCCGTGCTTCTCGCAGACTTTCTCGGCGATGTCCACGTCGATGGCCTTGTCCGCGTTGGCGAAGACTTTGAAGGCGATGAGGTCGGAGATGACTTTGAAGGGCTTGAGGCCCATTTTGTCGGCCAAGTCTTTGACGATGATCGGCGGTTTCAGGTGGATGATTTTTTCACCGGCTTCGTTCAGATCGAATTGGGCCTCCTCCTCCGCGGCAGGCTCGGCGGGGGCTGTGGGAGCGGGATCAGGCTCCTTCAACAAGGAGATGGGAGGCAGGGCGGAAGCGGGCGCGTCATTGGCGCTCTCGGCGGGGCGGCGTTTGACCTTGGGCTTTTCCTGTTCGTCGAAAAGGTTGAGCGCCTCTTTTTTGGCTTCAGCGACGGTTTTTTTCGGCTCTTCGAGAGCGGCGGGCTTGGCCGCGGGCTTCGGGGGGGGCTTGCCGCCGATGCGCGGCAGCGCGGATTTGACGGGGGCGGCGGGGCGCTTTTTCGGCGCGGGCTTTTCTTCGTCGATCAGAGACAAAACCTCTTTGCCGTCTGCTTTCTTGCCCGTCCCGGCCGGTCCATCCCCCTCCGTTCCCGTGGCGGGATCGTCGTCGGCTCCACCTGTTGGGGGTTTGCCGGACTTGGAGGATGAGGGGTGGTTGAGCATGATGATGGTTGTCGGCCGGGAGAGGGGCAGGGCGGCGGGGTGGGTTGGAGGGTTGATGGAAAATGAGAGGGGCCGGCCGGCTTACTGGCCGGACTGGGATTTGGCGCGCTCGATGAGGCGTGCCGCCAGTTCGGCGTCGCCGCCGAGGATTTCGGCGACGTCTTCGACATCCACGCTCCCGTAGGTCTTGAGGTCGCCGAAACCCGCGTTGACGAGCAACTGGGCGGTGGCTTCGTCGATATCAAGCGCGTCCCGGATGGCGTGGACGGCGGCGCCCATCTGGCCTTCGAAGACTTCCGAGGCGTGCTCGTCTTTCTCGATGATGAGGTCCATGCCGACGAGGCGGGAGGTGAGGCGGGCGTTTTGGCCGCGGCGGCCGATGGCTTTGGAGAGATCCTCCTCGCTGACGGTGAGCCGCGCTTCTTTTTTGTCGCTATCGACGTGGATGGTGATGACTTTGATCGGGCGCAGGGCCTCGCGCACGAATTCGACGGGGTCGGTCTTGTAGCGGATGATATCGACCTTTTCGTTGTTGAGTTCGCGCACGATGTTTTTGACGCGCGCGCCGCGCAGACCGACGCAGGCGCCGACGGGGTCCACTTTGTCGTCGGCGCTGTTGACGGCGACTTTGGTGCGGTAGCCGGCTTCGCGTGCGATGCTGGCGATCTCGACGGTGCGGTCCGCGATCTCGCTGACCTCGAATTCAAAGAGGCGGCGCACGAAGTTCGGATGGGAGCGGGAGAGGATGATCTCCGGCCCGCGCGAGCTGTCTTTTTCCACGGCTTTGACATAGAAGCGCATGCGGTCGCCGGGGGTGTAGTCCTCGGTGACGACGCGCTCTTTGCCGGGCATGACGCCCTCGAATTTGCCGAGATCGACGATGACGTCGTTTTTGTCGAAGCGGCGCACGACGCCGCTGACGACGTCTCCGGTGCGGTCCTTGAACTCGTCGTAGAGGTTTTCCTTTTCGGCCATGCGCAGGCGCTGCAGCATGGTCTGCTTGGCGGTTTGGGCGGCGATGCGGCCCATGTTTTTTGGGGTGACTTCGAGTTCGATCTCGTCGCCGAGCTGGGCGTCTTTTTTCAGACGCTTGGCGTTGGGCAGGGCGATCTCCTCGAAGGGGTTGGAGACCGTTTCCACGGCGAGGAGCTTGGCCCAGGCTTTGATCGTGCCCTTGTCGGGATCAATGTCGATGCGCAGCTCGCGGGCGGGACCGATGCTTTTTTTTGAGGCGGCCAGCAGGGCCTGAGAGAGGGCTTCGACCATTTTCATGCGGTCGATGCCCTTCTCTTTCTCGTAGTAATCGAAAAGTGCTTTAAGTTCGCTAATCATAAAACTGAGACATCCCGAGACAAAAAAGAGCGGGTGAAACCCACTCTTTCAAAAGCGACGGGATGTGGCTCTTGCCCGGGAACGGAAACATTCATCATAACCGCGCTGCGGTCATGGGCAAGCATAAAAGCGATAGCGTGATCGTGGATCGTCAATAAACGGTGATGCCGCCGTTTTCCGGGGTGATGACGAGGGTGCGGAAGTCGGGGGGGAGGTTGTGGGTTTCGTCGGCGAAGCCGTCGGTGAGCAGGGTGATGGTCCAAGTGCGGGCGGGGTCGGGGTCGAGGGAGGTGGAGCCGTCCGGGCGGAATTCGACGGCGCAGAGGCGTGTTTGCAGGAGGGCGGGGGAGGGGTCGCGGATGAAATCGAGGGGGCGTTCGTTTTCGACGATGCTGGAGAGCGTGGGGAAGCGGGACATGATGACGGTGCTCTCAAAACGCTGCAACTCGCCGAGGCGGGTGATGCGTTCCTCGCGCGAGTCGTAGCCGACGATCTGCCAAGTCTTGTACTGTGGGGTGCGGGTGGTGAGGTTGGGGTCCTGATTGCTGTAAAAGCGGATTTCGACGGGCTGGCCGCGTTTGATGGCGAGGGAACGGGCGAGCTGCATGTCCTGGGCGAGCCGGGTGGCGGCGGCGAGCACTTGCTGGGAGCGCCAGGATTTGGTCCAGCCGCCGGAGGCGGCAATCAGCACGGAGATGACGGCGGCGGTGACGAGCACTTCGATGATGGAGATGCCGGCGGGGCGGGGCAGGGCGCAGGGCGCAGGGCGCAGGGCGTCGCGCTTTGCGCTTTGCGCTTTGCGCTTTGCGCGGAATGATCGGCTAAAGCCTTGACTCCAACCTTGAGTCCAGCTTTGGCTCCTGCCTTGACGGCAATTGGGGGGGGCTTTCATGGCGGCGGGAGATGGAGGCGGCCGGCCTGTCCGTGCAGGGGCAGCACTTGGGTCATGATTTTATGGCTGAGGCGGCGCCGGTTGAGTTCGTTTTCCAGGGTTGCCAAGTCGTTGTTGAAGTTGGCGGCGATGTTGAACAGGCCGGACATGAGGCTGCGCAGAGATTCGCCCTGCTGGATGGCCTCGGCTTGGGAGAGGTTTTCCCAGGCGTCCTCGCCGAGGGCGACGACGGCGATCTCGACGCTGGGGGGCAGGGTATGACGGGTGAGGGCGCCGAGGGTGGAGCCCGGCTCCCACTGGAAGCGGCGGGAGTCGTAATGGTAATCAGGCGCGAGCTGGTAGGGGATGTTGCTGTTGGAGGCGGTGTTGCGCAGGATATCAAACTCGGGGTCGTAGGGGACGATGAGCAGGGCGAGGATGTTTTCCGCCACCACGCTGGTGCGGCGGTTGTAGGCGGAGGCGCCGGGCTGGCTGTTAAGGACGGGCTGGCGGAACCACTCGTAGAGCTGGCTGGTGGAGGTGTGGGTGGCAAAGGCGGGCTGGACGGCGTTGGGCGCGCGCACGAAAAGCGGCAGTTCGTGGGCGGACTGGCGGAATTCCATGAGGCGGAAGCGGTATTTGCGCGGGGGCGCGGGCCGGCCCTGGCGGGGAGCGGTCATGAATTGGGGCAGGTGGAGCGGATCCTGGCCGAACTCGACATAATAGCCCCAGCCGTTGAGGACATGCGGCAGGGTTTGGTAGAGGGCGGTGTCGGGGGCGTTGGGAGAGGAGCGGGAGGCGCCGGGATAGCCGAAGGGGCCTTGGAAAAAGACGGCGTGGCCGCTGCCGTTGCGGAGGTTGGGGAGCAGGGTGCGGGTGGGGCCGCAGACGAAATGGAGATCGGACTCGGGCTGGA
>CAZNKC010000009.1:0-54609 GCA_964573315.1 uncultured Verrucomicrobiaceae bacterium
TGGCCTTGCCCGTGACCGCGTTCACCGTGAAGGAGCCGAAGCCGTAGCCTTGCGGAATGTGCCAAAGCGGGTTTTCCGGGGCGAGCGGCGTGTTGGGAACGTGCTTCAAATGACCCGGCAAGTCCATTTGGAAGGTGTAATACCCCGCCACGGAAGCGGCCGGCTGGGGAACGTCTTTCGTCTTTTTCGGCCAGGTGTTGCGCCAGCCGCCGAGCTGGGCCGTGTTTTCGCCATCGGTCACGGAAGCGCTGAAGAGCCGGTTGGTGTTGGCGTCAACGCTGAGTTCCAGCGTCAGCGGAACCAGCGGAGCCTTGCGCTTGATCTCGATCGAAACCTGGCCCACGTCCGGTTCGGCCGAGTTCATGTTGAGCACCGTTTTGAATTTGTAGGTGGTCGTGCCCATCAGCAGCTTGCCGCTGAGGGCGCCTTTGACGGTGGTGGTGAAGTCGATCCTGCCGCCGAGGTCGCCATTGAGAGCCGGCTCCGGGTTGACCGGGCCGGTAAAGGCGCCCACGAGGTTTCCACTCAGGCGGTGAACCATCAGCGGCTTGTTCGCGGCCGGGTTGGGAACCGTGCCGGAGCCGTTCTTCGCGGTGATGGTCACGAGGTAGGCTTCCGGCTCTTTGGAGGCCGTGGCCCGGCCATAGATGCGGCCCTGGTTGTCGATCTTCAAACCGGGGGGCAGCCCCTTGGCGCTGAAGGACACCGGTGTTTTGGCCGGATCCGGATCGTAAGGCACCTGGAAGGAGATGAACCCCTCGCCGTCGTCCGTGCCGTACTGCTCGCTGATGATGGTTGCGGGCAGGGTAAATGTCTCCAACTCAGGCGGCGCGTTGTACACCTGCAGCTCATTGATGCCGCCATCCAGCGTGGCGAGCTCGTTGTTATTGGCGCCGAGCAAGGTCACCCGGCAGAGATACTTGCCGCGGTCAGTAAGCTGCAGATTGGTCAAGCGCAGCGTCTTGTCATTGGCGTCCGACACGGGTTCGAAAACGGGGGGGTCGCCTCCACCGCCCTCGCCGCCCTCGCCGCCTTCACCACCCTCGCCGCCTTCACCGCCCTCGCCACCTTCACCACCCTCGCCGCCGTCATCATCATCCACCATGTCGTCATAGAACCATTGGTACTTCACGTTGCCCGCGGCGGTGATGCTGAGAGTGGTGGACGTCCCCTGTTTCAAGACGAGCCGGCGCGGCGCCGTGTTCACCACCGCCACATACGCCTCGTTGCTCTCCTGGCTGGTGGGAGTGCCGTTGTTGTTGTTGCTGACGAGGCAGGTATAGACACCGGCGCGTGACGTGGCCACGCTGGCCACGGAGAAGGTTTTCTTGTTGGCTCCGCCGATGTTCACGCCGTTGCGGCGCCATTGATATTTCATCGGCTCCGCGCCCGTGGCATCGCATTCCAGCACCAACGGAGCACCGACCGGCAGAATCTGGTGCTGAGGCTGCGTGACGATGTTCACATCCCCGCCCACCATCATCAGGGTCACGGCATTGCTGGTGACGCTGCCCACGATGTTGGTGATGACCACTTGGTAGCTCCCTTCGGTCGCGGCGGACACGGTGCGTTGCAGGCTGGGGTTGTTGCCTCCCTGTCCGGCGGGGATGTTAACAAAGCTGCCGGCGGCGGTGTGCTTGAACTGCCACTGATAGGCCGGCGCCGGATCCCCGGTCGCCACCACGGAGAAAGTCACCACGTTGCCCTGGGCGCCGGTGCGATTTTGCGGCTGCTGGACGATGACGACGGGATTGTTCACCATGAGAACGGCGGGATCGCTGAGCACGCCGCCAGCCGGGTTGTACACCCAGACTGTGTAGGTGCCTTGATGGGCCTCCGCCACGCCGGTGATCTGGTAGGTGGCCGAGTCCGGCGCTCCCGGAACCGCCACCCCGTTGCGCCGCCATTCGTAATTCACGGCATTCGTCGCCGCGACAGTGAAGGTGAAGTTCGTGCCGGGATTCACCGTGCCGCCGACGGGATGACTGGTGATCACCGGGGTGTCATTCACGCTGAGGAAGGCGGCGTTGCTGGTGACGGAATTGACGCCGTTGGTCACCTGCACCCTGTAATTGCCCTCATCCTCTTCGACGGGTGAGGGAATCGTGTAACTGATGCCGGTGGCGAGGGGGACGTCCTGCCAGACTCCGGGGCTGATCTCCTTCTGCCATTGCAGCAGCCAGGGTTCCGTGCCGGAAAGCACCACGAACAAGGACGCCGGAACGCCGGGATCCGTGGTGACCGGCTGCGGCTGGGTCACAATCGAAACCGCAGTGGCGGGGCCGGCCACTTTCAACACGCCCGTCGTGGTGAAAAGACTGTTATCCCAGTCCGGTCCGACCGGAAGGATCAGGTTGTCCAGCCAGTTGGTGTCTCCCAGAACAGTGAACCAGTCCAGCAAGTCGAAACTGGCCCCAGCGGTGGGGCTATAGCCATCCATCAAGTTGATGCGGAACTTGGTCGCATTATTCACATTGATGCTGTTCACAAACAGCTTGGTCCAGCCGGTTTCGCCAAGGTAAAAGTCGATGATGGCATCCGCCGCCAAAGTCAGCGAGCCGTTGAGGGTGAGCACCTCGATGCCGCTGCTGATGGTGGGGCTGCCGGGAGCGAGCAAGGCATCGCTGTTGAGGGTGACATCCCCGCTAATGGAGCCGATGCCGCCCAGCGTCGCGCCCGCCTGCACGGTCACCAAGCCGCTGCCGGTGGCCGAGCCCAGCGTGTTCATGGCCAGCAGCGTGCCCTGGCTGACCGTGGTGCCGCCATTGTAGGTGCTGGCGCCGCCGAGCGCCAGCGTGCCGGGACCGGTTTTGACCAGCGAACCGCCGGAGCCAAGAAGATTAGCCTTGACGTCCAAGTCGATCAACGCGCCGATATGATGGCTGTCGCCCACGTTGAAGGTGCGCGCCGCCGAGCCCAACTGCACGTTGCCGCTGATCTCCGCTCCCGCGGGGTTGTTGGCGGCATTAAAGACCACGTTGTTGTTGAGGACCAGGGTGTTGCCATTGGTTTTGATGGCCGCCTTGGTGCCTTCGGCGCCGCCGCCCAAGGTGACCACTTGGTTCACCGTGTGGTTGCCGCCGGCCAGCTCGAAGGCGCCCGCGAAGACCGTGAGCGGGCTGCTGTTCAAAATGGAACCTCCGGCTCCGAGCCGCAGCGTGCCGCCCTCCGCTCCGTTCGCCGTGCCGACATGCGTGAAGCCGGTGTAAGTGTTCGCCTGCGTCATCGTGGCAATCGCTGACCCGGTCTTGACGAGATTGAGGGCGCCATTCGGTGTCGTGGCGTCAAACGCGTTGTAAATTTTGGGCGTCGTGCCGTTCTGGAAAATCATGCCCCAAGTGCCGTCCACCGTCTGGTTGACGATCAGCGTGCCGTCCGCGTTCGCCGCGTTTTCCACAAACAACCGGTCGGTGCTCGCGAGACCGGCCGGGTCACCGGTCAGCAGGCTGCCGATGGTCACCGTGCCGCCGCCGGCCTGCAGCGTGCTGTTGTAGTCCATGGTCACGCTGTTGGCGCCGCCGATGGCATCCTCGGACAGGATGCGCAAAATGTGCTGCCGGTCGTTGTCCACCGCCGTGCGGTTGCCCAGCCGGATGCCGCCGGTCCAGGCGCTGCTGTCTCCATCCAATTCGAAGGTGATGATCTGGTCCGGATCGGCGCCGTTCACCGTGCCGCCATTCTGCACCACCTCCGTCTGAATGTTGCCGGAGCCGGAAAGCCCGCCGGTCAGGGCGACGATGCGGTTGCCGCCGCGCAGGCCGTTCGTGCTCGACGCGGCGTTGAGCGCGATGTTCACCGCGTCATCCGTGTAACGCAGGATGATGTCATCCTGCAAGGTGATGCCGCCGCTGAACACATAGCGGTCATTCTGCACGCCGCCGGCCACGCTGGCGGTGCCGGTGTTGACCACGCCCAAAATCTTGGTCTGCGTGCCGGGACCGCCCTCGGCGCGCACGAGGATGTCCTGCGCCACCTCATAAGTGGCCTTGTAGGTGAAGCCATCCGCCGTGCGGGCCTGCAACAGCAGCCCGACAGTGCCGGAAGCCGCCGCCGAATTGTCTCCGAGGATGATGGAGGAGCCCGCGCCGAAAGGCAGGCCTTGGGAAACCCCATGCAGGATGCCGTCGAGCACCTCGATGTCCCCCGTGAAAGTGGCGTTGTTTTCGTAGAACATCAAAGTCCCGGCGCCGGTCTTGGTCAGCTTGCCGGAGCCTTCCACCATGCCGGCGTTGGGATTCAGGCGCAGGGTGCCCTGGGTCACGTCGATCACGCTGTCAGCGGAGAGGCGGATCACCCCGTCAAGCGAGCCGTCCAAATGCGCCAGCGTGGTGCCGAGCGTGCCGCCGGCCAGATCGAACCATTCATGGGTGCCGTTGGCGGAGCCTCCGGTGATTTGCAGTTCCACTTTCGCTCCAGGGGCGATCAAGGTGCCGTCCAGGTGGCTGTAATGGCTGCCAAGGATGCCGGCGTTCGCATTGCCGATCCGCACCTCCAGCACGCCTTCCAACACCTCGGTGATGCCAAAATAGGCGTTCCAGTTGGCATCGCCCACCGGAGTGCTGTTGCTGATGACAAAGCGTCCGGCGCCGGTCTTGACAAGGTCTCCCACCCCGATGTTTTCCGTCATCTGATGCTCGAGGAGCTGGATCGGGACGAGACTTTCCTCCGCTTTGATGACTCCGCCAAAGGACAGCACAGTGTCCGGCGCCGTGGTCTTGATGGTGCCGCCGTCACCGCCGAGAACCAACGGCCTGCCGGAGGCGAGGCTGCGGGAGATGCCGAGCGTTTCCCGGTTGGCGGCATTGAGGTCGGCGAATTCGAGCGTGCCGCCGTTGAGATAAATCATCGCGCTGCTGGACTGGCCCAGCGCCGTGGAGTTGGCCACCCACAGGGTGCCGTCATTCACATAAACCACGCCGGTGAAAGTGCTGGTGCCCGTGGGCGCGAGGCGGGTGGTCCCCGGGCCGGACACCACCAAGTTGAGCGGCAGGCCGGCCTGATAGTTCGCAATCGGAGACTGGATGGTGAACACCCCCAGCGCGTTGTGGTTGTGGATGATCAAGTCGGTCGAAGTCGCGGCGGGCTTGGCTTCCTGGGTGTACGCCCCCACCATGGTGCCGGCGGAGAAATAGGTGCTGGGGGTGGCCGAGGTCAGGGTGCCGCCCGTGATGTACTGGTCACGCACCACCGGAAAGGGATTGTTTTCTTCATCAAAATCCCGGCTCACCAAGTTGGAAATCAAAATCGCCCCCCCGTCCTGCACGGGTCCGCCCAGCAGCCAGCCATCCAACGGCGACGCCGTTCCCAGCACGAGCCTGGCGGTTCCAAGATTCAGGATATTGTCTCCGCTGACATTGGAGGCGAACCGCACCACCCGCGCGCCGCGAAAATCCGAACCATCGTTGGGTGACAACGTGCCTTGAAAGCCGGTCCCCACGTCCTGGGTGATGTAGTCATCGCTCATGTAACCATAGCCAAACCATGTCTGAGTATCCCAATCGCCCACATTGCTGGCGATGCCTTGAAAGTTGGGGTCGTACAGGTTTTCGTTGGAAATCAGGCCCGAAGAATCCCCGAACAGCGTAAGATTCTGAAAGGTGGCCGTCTGCTGGGCTACAAACGAGGCGAAGTCGATCACCTCGCCCAGGAAAGGATCGTTGAGGCTGATGGTGGCATAGGGGATGACGGCGCCATAGCCAAGCACGCCATCCGCATTGGCAAATATGGGCGCGTTCTGGCTGTACTGCATGATCACCGTGCCGCCAAAATTGTTCTCATCACCGGGATCGAACAAGTTGGCGTACTCCAGGTGAAGGCTGCTGCCGGCGTAGCGGTCCGGAGCGCGCCAGTAGTGCGGAGTTTGACCATAAAAGTAGGGGTTGTGGTAACCCAGGTTCAGCGTCAGAACGCTGCCGTTGCCCGCCTGAGCGGAGATCTCGGAATGCCCCGGACGGATGCTCAAGGTGCCGCGCATGCTCTCAATGATGTTGGCCGAGTCCGCGTCCATGAGTACCAGCTTGCCGCCTCCGAGGGTGAGCTGGTAGGGCGAGTTTGCCGCTCCCTGGCTGACCCGGGAGAAGTCACGGACAATAGGGGGATCATCCGGATCCGGGGGAGGAGGGTCGGGGTCATTGGGATCGGGATCATCGATGCCCGGCACCTGATCCCGGTAGTCAAAGATCAGCCTGCCGCCGAACAGATTGATGCCGCCGTCCAAGCTGTTGCCGCCCGCCGAGGAACCCCGGAGATTCACCTCGCCACGCCCGACTTTGCTGACCGCCGCCACGACGTTGTGCATGTTGAAGCCGGCTTGGTCGAAAAGGCGCATGTTGACATCCACGGTGCCGCCTTCCGCGGCATAGAGCCGGGTCTCGTTGAAATTGGAGACTTTTTGAATCGACATCGCCTGACCGCTGGCGATGGCGGCCGTGATGATCGCGTTGGAAAGGGTCACCTGCCTGGTCTCGGGATTGATGGCGGTGATGCGGGTGCCATTCGGAAGGTTGGCATGATTGATGATCGTTCCCACACTGAGCCCCTCCACCGAGTTGAAGGTGAGCACGTTGGCACCCAAGGCGCCGGTGCCTGTCGTAGCGTAGTTGACCGTGGACAGCGGGAAAGCAAGGTTCGCCGTGCCGTCGATGACGCCGGTGATGGGGGCGCTGAGGGTGATCGTGTTGCCGTTGATCGCGGTGATGTAGGCGCCGGCCGGCACGGCGCCGGCGATCATGCCCATGCCCACCTTCAAGCCATCCGTGGTGGACAGGGTGAGGGTGTTCTGACCGGCGGTGTAAGCCCTGTAAACGCTGTTGACGGCGCCGGCGGCCGTGGTCACCGAACTCAAGGTGACGGTATTCGTGGTCGAATTCACCGCGATGATGATAGTGCCGGGCGGGATGCCCGGTCCGGCAATGCCCTGGCCGATGGCAAAGCCCGAAACGCTGCTCAGTGTGATCTCCGCGGAAGCGGTGGGCACTGTGGCAGGATTCGTTGTTTCAAAGAGCAGGTTGGACTGCGGCATGAAGCCGAAAGTGTAGGAGGTGCCGGAGCCGGCCAAGGCGATCGTCGGCTGGCTCAGGGTGATCGTGTTGCCATTGATGGCGGTCACGGTGGTGCCGGGAGCGATGCCCGTCCCGGTGATGCCGTAACCAATCCGCAAGGCGTAGTTTGCCGTCAGCGTGATGGTGGAGGCGTTATTGGCCGTCGAGGCCGTGGACGCGATGGCGCGGTTGGAGTTGCCGCTGAGCCCGGTCAGGGTCATCGTGCCCTCCGTGCCGATGCCCACCCTGCCCGAACGGTTCAATCCACCGATCAACGCAAGCGACTGGGACGAATAACTGCCCACGTTTTCACCGACGGTGATGTTGCTGCCGCGGAAAACCGTTTCGGGTGTGGTCATGAGAAGACCGGCAATGTTTCCGGCCCGGTCCACGTTGCCCCCGTCATGCAGCCGGATGAGCGCGCCTTGAGTGAAGGTGCCCCGGTCCACGGTGCCGTAGTCGGTGTCGATGAACACGAAACCCGAGCGCAAATCCAGCCGGCCATTGAGTTCGGTGGCGTCGCGGAGGTTGACGACAAAGTCATTGTTCGTCCTGTTGCCCGCGCCGGTGTAGCCGCGGACGATGAGGTTGAGTTTCTCATGCTCCGCGCTCAGGACACCCATGCCCCCGGCGGCTTGGCCGTTGAAGTCGCTCACCTTGGCCAGGTTGATGATGCCGCCGACCGGGTTGGTGGGAGGGGTGGCCACCGTGTTGGTGAAGTTGTTCTCAAGGATCAAGTTCTGCCCCTGGCCCACGGCGCCGAAAGCGGGGTTGAGGTTGTACATTGCCTTGGAAGCGTCCTCACTGGCGACGGTGATATTCCCCAGCACCGTCATCACGGAGTTCCCGCGGGCGCGGATGAAGCTGTTGAGTCCCGTCTGCCCGCCCGCGTTGGTGGCGTTGAGATAGACGTCGCCGGCCCAGACATTGTGCCGGTCGTCCGCGTTCAAGGAGGCGCTGGTGCCGATCAAATAGAGTTCCTTGGAGCCGTCCACCGTGCCGTCACCGATGTTGATGCCGCCATGCAGGCGGAGCAACCCGGAGTCCACACTGACCAGCACGGGATTGTCCTGGCCCATAAGGCCGAGTGATTTGCTCGTGAAAGCCCCCAGCTCGCCTTCATTGATCCAGGTGAAGCCGGAGTATTCATTCTCTCCCAGGAGGTTGAGCGGTGCAGCGGCGACCCCTGATTTGGAAAGACCGGCGGAACCGGTGATTCTTGAATGGATGTCAGCCCTGACAATCGCCCGGATGATGGCCTCCCGGCTGCCGAAATCGAGCGTGCCGCCGTAGATGTTGTGGGAGGAACCCGTGGCAAGCCCCGTGAAAAGCAGCATCCCCGATCCATCAAAGGCGATCGTGCCGAGGCTGGCGTTGGCATCCATGCCGCCGAGGATGAAGCGTTTGTCGTCGGCGATCACCACATTGGTCGTCGCGTTGGTGGTCCGGTTGTTGAACCGGAAAGCGTTGAACGCGACGTTGGCATCCACCCGCAGCAGACCGGTGACGGCGGCGCCGGCGGCGGCGCCCTGCACGGTGAACCCGGCGATATCGTTCCAGGTGCTGGTGGGCCCTGCCGGCGCGGTCGGCAGGTTGGCGACGTTGAGCAGTTGATTGAGGGAACCGGCGCCGCTGTTGGCAAAGGTGAGATTGTATTCCGATTCCTGCAGCACCCTGATGTAATTGAGGCCGCTAGCGTTGACCGTAGTCACAAAGTGATTGTTCACATCCAAGGAGGGATTCAAGAGATCGGAAATGGTCACGCCCAAATTGTTGCGAGGGCTGCCGAAGGCGCCCGGCAGGATGCTGGTGTTGGGGCCGGTTCCTCCCGCCCCCACGAGGGCCGGCGCGGCAGTGAAAGTGACCTGCGAATTGGAGGTTTGAGCATTGGCCCCAAAACCGGTGCCAAGGGTGTTCGACTGCTCCACAAAAGCCACCTGGCCGCCCGGGCTGCGGGTGAAACTGTCAAAAGACAACCTCAGTTGACCGCCGATATGGGCGTTGCTGGTGCTGGAGTTGTGGTCGATCCGCACCAAATTGAGGGAGGATTTGACGTTCAACGCGCCAACCACTTCGGTGATGTTGGCCACGCTCTGAAACCCGCGCAGAGTGATCGTGCCACGATCCAAGTTGATCGCCGCGTTGTTGTTGATCCGGTTGCCGTTATTCACGTTGGTGTTGTGCAGCAGCAACACCGAATTGCGGCTGATGTTGATTTCAGAGGTATTGACGAGCAGGCCGGCATCGCTCAGCTGCAGGGTGGAGCGGGCCACCGTGGTGGGGCCGCTGTAGGTGTTGCCGGCATTGGTCAACGTCAACGCAACGCTGCCGGATTTCACGAGGCCCAGGACGCCCGCGCCATCCACCAGGGTGCCCGCGAAGGTGCGGGCGGCGCTGCCGGTGCTGTGGCCGAGGCCATCGACGAGGGTGAAGTTGTTGTCCCCCAGCGACAAGATGGCGGTGGTGCCCACAGCGCTGTTGGTGACGATGCCATTGCCGAGCAGGGCATCGAAGCTTTCGTAGAAGCCGTTGAGGTCGAGGGTGCCGGTGCCGGTGAGGACGACGGCGGCGCTGCGGAAAATTTGGTCGTTGTAATTCGGAGCCATGGTGCTGCCGAAGCTTTGATTGCTGCCCTCCAGCCGCACGACAGCGCCGTTCTGGATCTCCAAAGAAGTCCCGACCGCGTTGACGTAGCCGTTGGCCGCGGCCAAGCCGGTTTTGCTTGCCTTGTTCAGCACCAGGAGGCCCGCGTCCACCCGGATGCGGGAGACCGCGTTGTTTTCCACACCGCCCAGAGTGAGCGTTTCAGTGCCGATTTTGACAAACCTAGAATTGACGCCCGTGCTGGTCATGTTGAGCTGGCCGTTGAACAGGTCGTCAATGCCGTCTCCGCCGATGCGCAGGGCTCCGTTGCCGGCCTGGGCGCGCAGCACCGTGTTGGACGAGAGCGCGGTGATGGAGGCGAAGGTATGCACGCCGCCGTTTGTGTGGGTGAAGTTGAGCGTCGTGAGCGGCGGCGGCACCGGCTGGCCGTGATCGTCATTGTAATTCATGACCAGCTTGGCTCCGGCGGCGATGTTGACGGCGCCGCCGGCCGTGCCGGCCGCGTTGTAAAAGGTGGTGATGCCGCCGCTCAGGGTCAGCGTGCCGGTGCTTCCCAAGGTGAGATTGGTGGTGCCGGCGCCGGTGGAGTTGCGCAGGTTCAGAGTACCGCCCTGGATATTGATCAGGTCCATGGGGACGGTCACGTTGCTGATGACGGAAGCGGGGGTCTGCCCCGTTGCGGGGACCGCGCCGAAGTTGATGGTGCCCAAGGTGAGATGGATGCCGCCGGTAGGGCCGACGAACACGGTGCTTCGAGTGCCGCTGGTCGTCCCCCCTATGTTCACCGTTCCCGCCTGCACCCAAAGCCCGTTGTTGAAGGTGCTGCTCGCGCCCGCGATGTTGGTGGTGCCGGCGAAGTTGAAGTAGCTGAAATTCGGCTCGCTAGTCAGGCCGGGGCCGTTGACCGTCAGGTTGCCGCTGATCGTCAGTATGCCCCCGGTGATTTTTTCGATGCTGTTTTGAGTATGGCCCCCGATCGTCACCGGCCCCGCCATGACCAGCGTGCCGGTGACGTTGGCGGTCGTGCGGTTGCGGATGTCCAAGCCGACGTTGATGGTGGCGGTGCCGCTGCTCGGTTTCGTGATGAGCGAGTCTCCCACCGTGCTCTGAATGGTCAGTATGCTCCCTGGAACCGTGCCCGCGTTGAGCGTGACGGAGTGGCTGCCATTGCTGTCTCCCAACGACAGCGACCAAAGCGTCCGGTTGCCGTTGAGGTTAATAAATGTGTTGCCGGTAAAGTCTCCGTTGATGTTGGCTCCGGCAGCGGTGCCGTTGGGGACCGCGCCGCTCCAGTTGCCGGAATCCTGCCAGTTGAACGTGCCGCCGCCGAGCGACGTCCAGCTCGACACCTGCGCGTTAATGGGGGACTGGCCGAGCGCCAGCCAGACGGCCGGCAGCGCCAGCCACATTGTTTTCATCGGCTTTTTACAGCAGAAAGCCCGTACTGATTCCGGGACGCGAAAAAAGGCTGGCTGGTTTTTCATGGTGGTTGGCATCCAAAGGTTGGGATTCAAGGACGATAGGACATCAAGCGTCCGGTGACGGGTTCAATTTGAATGGTGAAAAAGTTTTTGATCTCGTTGGGCTGGTTGTCGCGCTCGTTGCCTTGTACCAGTGTGACAAACCATGTGTCTCTATCGTTCAAGTTTGTTCCCTCCGGCAGGCAACGAAAAGCGCGATAAGCGACAGCCTCGGGGAAATTAATGGGATCGTAGCGTCCGTCACGTTTGACGACGATTTCGGCGGCGTTAGATCCGCCCCCTCCGGCGGAACTCTCCGGCAGGGTCATAACACTGCTCAGGGCGATGGAGCGGGCGATCTCGATGCCGCCCGGCAGGCGGTAGATGCCGCCAAAATCCGCCACTCCCAATCCGGGCCGGGACAAGGGAGCGCCGCTCGCGGAGCGCGGATCGGGCTCGCCTTCCTGATAGTACTTCACCAGCATGATGCCGCGGTACTGCGCGTCGGCATCGTCCCCCACCGCCTTGCCATCCCGCATCCGGTAGAACCGCACCTCCACCGGACGGCTTTCCGAAACCGCGATTTGCTGCGCCTGGGAGATGAGGCCGAGGATCTCGTCTCCGGCCTGGGTGAGACGGGTGGAGTTGATCACCCCCAAAACGGCCGGGGCGGCAACGCCGACCACCACGGCGATGATGCCCAGCACCGCCAGCATTTCAATCAAGGTGAAGGCAGCCAGCGCACGAAACGAACGAAACGCCGGAACCGAAGGCCGGACGTCATGAGGATGGAAGGGGAGGGTCTTCATGGGAAGAAAAAGCGGGGGGAATCAGAGGCCCCATTTGGAGTTTCTCACTGGAATGGTGGCGGTGAAGATGCGGTAATTGAGTTTTTGCTGGTTGAGAAACTGCTCCAGCCTGTCCACGTCCGCGCGGAAACTGGTGTCGTTCGCATTATTGAACAGGTTTCCCGGCAGAGAGGGCCTGCCGCCGGAGTTTTCCACGAACCGCCGGGCCGAGTCCTCGTCCAGCGCCACCAGCGTCACCTCGACCAGCGGCGGCAACTGAAAATCCTGCCGGAGCTGGGTCTCCCGCACTCCGGTGGAGGTATTGTAGGCGTAGCCGGGCGCGATGTCGCGCGGGTCACCGGAGGCGTCGGTGACCGGACGTTTCGGAGAGATTACCATGTGGATGATGTTTTCCGCCACAGGCCGGGACCACTCGCCGGTTTGCGTGTACCAGCCACTGTCAGGCACGCCGGGATCGGAGTCGGACGTCGAGATGTCTTTGTAGATGCTGTTGTTCTCGATCGGCGGGCGGTACTCGTAAAGCCGGAAGCGTTCCCGGCGGGGGTGGTTGCGCTGATTCAGGAACTGCGGGCGGAAGTCATTGTCCGAGCCGAATTCGAGGTAGTACCCGCAGGCGGCAAGGGCGGTGGGCATGTTCACGTATTCGGACATGATCTGCTGGGCGCCGCCCAGCGGAGCCTGGAAAAAGACCGCATGCCCGGGCCGCACCCCGCCCGATCCACCGATCACATCCTCCGTCGGCCCGGAGATGAACTGCAACTCCGAGAACCGCACGTACCCGGTGGGCGCAACCATCGTCGCCGCCGAGGGTGGCACGAACACGTTGGGGCTCCCGTAATAATACTGCAGGTAAGTGTTCATGGTGGCCTGCGCCAGATTGGAGGAGATCCGGTCCATGGCCCGCCGCGCCTCCCGGAATTGGGCCACCTTGCTGTTGGCGCTGCTCCAGACCCGCTGCACCTGGCCCAGCACTTGGGCGATGATGGTCAAAAGGACGGCTAGGACGGCCAGGGAAACCAGGACTTCCACCAAGGTGAAAGCGCGGTTCCCGCGGGCACGGTGTGTGTGTTGCATCGTTTTCATTTTGCCAAACTGGGGGGAAACAAACTGCTCAATACTGCCGGGCGACCACAAAGGAGCGGGTTGTGAAAGGAATGTTGGGGGGGAACCCGAAATCAGGATCCGGCACCGATGCCACATCCACCGTGACGGCCACCATGTTCTGCGACGGCTGGCCGCCCGGCACCGCCACGGCGCCGGCCTGGTTCAAGGCGATGCGCGCCACGTAAGCCAGCCGCGCGGACCGCGACTGCGACTGGTCCAGCGGCGTGCCCTGGTCGTCAAAAAAACGTCTGGAGCCGTTGTAATCCCGCAGCAGTGAGTAGCTCAGCGGGTCGGCACTGCCGGCGCTGCTGCCGGCTGAGCCCCAGTCCGAGCCCTGGATCTCGCCGACGATTTGCTGGAAGATCCTGGCTTCGGCCAGTGTGTTGCCGGCATCGCGGATCGAAGTGAGGCCTGTCGGCACCAAGCCGAGCAGGAGCACGATCGCCATGGCGGCGATGCCGACGGCCATGGTCACTTCGGGCAGGCTAAAGCCGGGGGACACCCGGCGGCGCACGGCGGCGCCACCGGAACAGGGAGTGGATGATTCAAGCGGAGTTTTCACGGGGCGAAGCGTTTGGTTTCGAGGACACGGAAGCGGTAGAAGCTGTCCAGCGGCGTTGCGGTCGGGTTGTTCGCGTAATCAGTATTAGCCAGGGCCGGATCATTGGCGTCCAATTTGCGCTCGATCAGCGTGGTGCCGCGATATTCGCTGGTCACGCGGTCACGGGCCGGATCGAACTCATCGGGCGCCACGGAACGCGCTTTGCGGATGGTCTGCGCCTTGTAGAACACGCGGAAGGTGTTGCTCTGGGTGGTGATCTTGGCGTAGATGTTGGCGTAGGGGCGCTCGCGGGTATTGTCCCCCGTAAGCTGGCGTTGCGCCCAGAAGGCCTTCCCGCCCTGCTGCACATTGGTCATGTCCAGGGGGGTGTAGGGGTTGCCGGGAGGATCACCCCCGTCAACGGTGGGATTGCCGGGAATGATCCGGGGGATCAGATGGATCTCGCAAATCTGGCTGGCGGTGCGGAACAGGCCCTGGGAAGCCACGGGCGTGAACGGGTTGGTGACGAAATTGAACCGGCCCTCAAACTGCTGGAGGGTGCCGAGCACGGCGTTGCCGGCTCCCATCTGCTCCACTTCGATCTTACGGTGCCAGAATTTCATCTGCTGGCTGGTGTAACGATCCCGGTTGCCGACGATGTCCGTCCAAGGCTGGCGGAAGTGATACGCCTGCTGGGGCATGTTTTGATCGTCGCGCGTCACGTCGATCGTGTCGGCATTGCCTGCCGGGTAGTCGAGGTAACTGGCCCCGTCGGCATTCGGGATGGCCGCCAGGATCTCGCCTTTCAACGCGGCATGGATGGCGGTGGAGCGGCGGATATGATTGAACGGCACGATCTGATAGTTGATGTTCACCTTGCCGGCGGAGGAGAAGGTCTCGCTGATGGCGTAAGGCTCCACCACCGGCATCCAGAACAGATCCAGGATGTAGTGGTCAGCCGGGTTCACGCCGTTCATGTAAGCCGGCGCGCCCGGGTGAAACACGGGGTTGGCGACCTGCGGCCTTTGCGGGCGGAACAACAGCGTGCGCCAAGGCTGGCCACCCATCACCCGGCTGGGCAGCGAACCAAACATGACCGGCGAGGGGATGATGCGGTTCGGTGTCATGTAGGAGCCGCCGGCATCGGCGGCGCGGTCCTCTTCCTGATAGTAAGCGGTCGGAATCCGCCGCGTCTGGCCGTTCTGGCTGAACCAAGCCACGCCGGTATTGCCCTCGTCCGGCTTGTTCAACCAAGCGCCGTCCCTCATGCCTCCAGGGCCGTTGTCAAAGTCTCCATACATCGACGCCAAGCGCACCGCCTGCTGGCTGGCCGGCACATCCGGTACCCGGGCCAAGTTATAAGCCACATTCGGCACCAAGCGCAAGGCGTTGCTGTTGGGAGGACCGCGGTCAAAACCCGGGTTGGCGTTGGCGTTGGCGCGGCTGATGTTGTGGGCGAAGTACCTCGGCCTTTGAGGGTTGCTCATCATGGCGTTCACTCCGGGATGCGGCATCCAGTCGGAAGCCGGAACGTTCGTCCTCGCCATCAGGTGCCGCACATCACCATGCACCGGTACGATGCTGAACATCACGTCCGTGCCGCGGCAATCCCGTATGTTGCCATTGGGATCGGTTTGGCGGTCCGATTGGCCGGTCGCCGAGCAGTCAGACCCTGGGTTGTCCGCCACCATATTGACCACGGCGCCAGTGTCCTGCCGGATAAACCCATTATAAGGCACCAACAACAGGTTGTTGTGATTGCCGGAAGCGGCGTCGTATCCGAAAAGGATGCTGGTGCCGCGCGGCATGTTTCCACTGATGCCTGCTCCAACGGCCAGCCCCACCCGGTCGCTCCCCGGTGTCGGGAGTTCGCTAGCAGGCCAAGAGGTGCGGAAACGGCCACCGACCGGATTTCCGGGCGGCTGAAACACTCCCGCCCAACTGAACGACCACCACTGGGGCGCGTGGATGCGGCGCTGGGTGGTGCGATTGCCGAGGTTATTCGGCTGATCGCGGTAATCGGTGGAAATCGTGATCAATTCCGGCACCGGCACGGTCACGTTTTGGATCGCCGGGATCTGCAGCACCTGCACCGGCCGCACGCCGGCGCCGACATTGTGACCGGCATAAATCGAGATGGTCAGAGGCGAGCCCGTGAACTCCATACGATCCCCTTCCACGGTCAGGAAACGTGTGGCCAGATCGTAATTGCGCAGACCCCGGTTAGGGTCGCCCGACGTTTTGGCCGAAGGGTCATAGAGAGGGTCCGGAGGGAATCCCGGAATCTGCACCCGGCGGGCGTAACTCATCGACGCCCCGTCCACGAATCCGCCGGCGGTGACGGTGCCCATGCCGTCGGTGAGGTGATAAAGCTCAAGGCCCGTCTTCCAAACGACGCGGTTGTTGCCCGTGCCCTGGAACAGCGGCTCATTGTTCAACCTCATATTTTGCAGCCCTTCGATCACCAACGTGAACTCGGGATGAACCGGGCCGTAACCAAGCATGGGCACGCAGAGTTCCAGATTGATCATGCCCTGCACCCGCTTTTGTCCGGGCGCCAGCGGGGATTGGAGTTGGAGAGCCGGCGCGCCGGGACGATATTGCGGCAGGGTCATATTCCAGTTTTCCGGCTTGAATCCGGGGTGATTGTTCGGGTGCGACGGGTCGCTTGGTTGAGCATTGGGATTGGTGCCGTAAGCTCCGGGCTGGGGATTCCTCGGGAAGTTGGAGTACCAAAACTGGCGTTCTCCCGTGAAGCCCTTTAGCGTAGTTGATTGCGGACCCTCCTCCACGAACATTGGCACATCAACTTTAAGTAACGGCACGGCTTGGCCTATACCGCGTTCCGGGGCCTTAAGGGGATCGATTTTCACGGCGGTGCGTCCGCCCTGAAAATGCGGCGAAGTCAACGTCCACTGCGCCGCGGCCGCTTGCGCCCCGGGCCAAGTCGCCCCGTTCTTGGTATAACTGCCATCGGGCCGGCGCGTCGCCATGCGGAAGCTGCCCTTGTCCGGATTGCCATCGGCCGAGCACAGAAAGTGGAAACCCACCTCGGTGACCGTGGGGAAGCGGCCCATGCCGCGGAACGCGCCGTTCTGGTACTCGGAAGGCACCACCGAGCCATGACCGGGGAAGGTGTACTCCACCGCGCGCTCCGTGCGCTGGTCTCCGGCGACACCGCGGTTGCCCGTCATGCGGCTCATCCGGTCCGGCGTGTAGGTGAGATGAGGCGGTTTGTTGGCGTAAAACGCGCCGTCGGAGAAACCGCCGAACTTGTTGACGTTGGCCGTGTTGTGGTAGGTTTCGTAACGGTAGAGAGGATCGCCGTCGGGGGCGTTGCCGTCTCCCACCAATTGCTGCCGTGTCGGCGACAGGAAGCCATCGTACAGGTTGGTGCTGCGGATGTAATCGAAGATTTGCACCAGAATCTGGGTCGAGTCGCCCCGATCGTACTTGGAGGCAAAGGTCGCCCCGCCCGGCATGACTTTGGTGGCGAGGATGTCGTTCAACATCGCCAGCAGGTTCTGGTTGCGCGGGATGTTGATGTCGGTGGTGGGGCTGCTGTAATCGCGGCGCCGGAAGAAGTAACTGTTATTGGCCCGCTCCTGGGGCGTGCGGCCGAGCGAGGAGCAGAAGGCGATCAGGTTGTCATAACCGGTGCGGCGGTCCGCGCCCAAGCTTTCATCCGCCGCCGGCCAGATGGCCACGCGCGGCATGCCGTACATGTTGACCTCCGGCATGCGGCTGTGGGCGGTGAGGAAAAAGCGCGCCCGCTCAAGCTGGCGGGGGCTGGTGAAGATATCCGTCGCCTTGTTGGGAACCTCGTCCTGAAGCACGCGCTGGCGCCCTCCTGAGCCGCCCAACCGCTGGGAGAACATCATGTCATCCACCGAGGCGTAGAGCCGCTCGCGAATGGCGGTGGTCAGGTCCACCGATTGCGCAAGATTGTTCCCCAACCGGGTGCTGTCGGTGGCGAGCCAGTAGGCCACGGTGCCGGCTTTGGAACCGCCGCTGTGAATCTTCGGCATCACGTCGTAGATGCGCTCTTTCCGTGACAAGATCTGCGCATAGGTGGGATCTCCCGGAACCCTTCCGTAGAGATCCATGTCCTGGTTGGGAAACAGGACCGAACTCATCGCAACGGTGGCGGGGTGGCCGGGATACCTCTGGTATTCGTGGGCCATCGGCTGGAAATGCGCGAAGTACATGTCCCGGTCATGGATGAAGGAAGGCGTCGTCCAGGGAGTCGGCTCACCGGCGGTGTTGATGTTGATCTTGGAGGTCTCGTCATCCGTCCAGAAAGCAATGCGCCCGACAATGGGGTTGTCCTCGCTGGGCATGTTCTCCGCCCCGGATGCCGCCGGCACAAAATTCAATGTGTTTCCAGTGCCGGTGACGGTTCCCATCATGCCGTTTTTCAACACATAAACCCACTGCACCGGCATCGGCAGCCGCGTGTTCAGATCGTCATCACTGGAGGCGGGCACCACACCTGAGAAGCTGCTGTTGTACCAGAAGCCTTCGATGTTCGGCGAAGTCGGACCATTGCCCATTCCGGGAATGTAGGCGCGCGGGTCAATGATGGGGAAGATCAGTTCCGGATTGCCGTCACCATCCGCATCCGGCCGGATCACCGGTTCATTCAAGTCCGCGTAAACGCCGGATTGAGCCGCCCAGCTTGCCGGCGCGTTGTCATTGACCATGCCGTTTTCAGCGCCGGACACACGCATCTGGCTGCTGGAGTAGAGTTTGTAACCGCTGTTAAAAGTGCCGTTGAGGTTGTAGCGGCGGATGGCGCCCGGCTGCGAGGCCCAGATGGCGGGGTTGGATGCGGTGCGCTGGGTGCCGTCCCAGATTTGTGCCATCACCACGTTCACGGCCATGTCCGCCAGTTCCTTGGCGTTTTGCCCGTCAGCGTACTTCACCGAGGAGGTAAGTTCGGTGCGTGACACCGAGAAGATGGCCAGCATGAAGATGGTCATCATGGAGACCATCGCCAGCACGATCACCAAAGCAATGGCCCGTTGACGCCGCTGATGCTTGCGGTCTTTGAGTTGAGTTTGTGGTTTCATGGCAGGGAGCGGAGAATTTTTTCTGATTTACAATGTGTTTACCGGATTTATCGGGGCATTGGCAAGCTTTGATTTGGAAAAAAATAAAAATGTGGCGGGGATTGGCTTGATTTATGGGCTGTCAGGGGTGGCGCGGGTATTTTTCGGATTATTTATCCATTTAACCGGTTCGACACCGCGAGGTCAAGAAATGTTCACAATGTAAATACAGAAAAATGGCAAAGAGCAGAGGGCAGGGCGCAGGGCGTCAATGCCAGCGCTTCGCGCCAGACACTCTGCCCTCTGCGCCCTGCTCAAGGCACCACTGTCGCCGCGCCTTCCAGCAATTCCACGCGCAGGCGTTCCAGCGGTCCGGCGGTGCGGGTGGCCAGGATGCTGATGAGGGTGATGCCGGCGGGCAAATCCAGTTCCAACTCGGGGCTAAGCCCTTCTTTGATTTCCCGCTCTCCGGCTACCACGATGACGCCTTCGGTGGCGCTCAGGCCCAATTTGACGCGGCCCGCGCTTTCCATTTGCAGCTTGAAACGGGCGAGGCGGGGGAACCAGGGGTACATGCGTTGCGCGGCGGGCAGTTCGTCCAGCGGCAGATCGCCGGAAACGAGGCTGGTGCGCGTGGTCCAGGGGAACGGGCGGCCTTCCTCGTTGAGCGTGTGCAGGCCGGCGTGGCGCACATGGTCCACCGCGGCTTGATCCATCTCGCCCATCGTCTGCCAGGCGCGCACGAAGCGTTTCGGGCTGATTTTGAAGTCCCCTTCCCTGCCCAGCTCGGACATGAAACGCACGAGATCGACGAACTCGTCCTCGCGCAGGCTGGCGGTGAGACCGGCGGGCATCATGGAGACGGGGCTGGTCTGCTGGCTGGCGATGTCCGCCTTGGGCACGGTGTGCAACTGGTTGGCGGGGTCGCGGATGACCACTTCGGTGGGGGTGTCTTTCACCAAGCCGCCGGAGAAAACCTGGCCGCTCTTGGTGCTGACCACCGCCATGTGGTAGCCTTCTTTGATTTTCTTGCTGGGCTCCAGCAGAGACTCGATCAAATAATCCACCGGAGCGCTGGCGCCGATGCTCACCAAATCCGGCCCGATCACGCCGCCGGAGTCGCCGATGGCGTGGCAGGTGATGCAGAGAAGCTGCTGGCGGCGATAAACCGCCTCGCCGCGATGGGCGTCGCCCTCCGCCGCGACTTTGGCAACGAGGGCGCTCATTTCCTCCGGGGTCAAAGCGCGATCCATCTGCCTGACGGCGCCGGCTTTTTTCAAGGCCTCCACCAGTTGGCCTTCCACGCCGCGGGTGGAGGCCATGCGGATGCCCTCCGCCGCCACGGCGCTGGCGAGTTGCTTGCCGTCGAGGGCGGCGGCGAGCAGGTCGGGCAGTTTTTTGTTTTGCAGCAGCACGCCCATCACCGGGGCCGCTTGGGCGGCGTCCTGCGCCCCGGCCAGGAACTCGGCGGCGCGGTTGGCGGCGAGTTGCGGGGCCAGTTGCATGAGCCCTTCCACCATCAGCGCGCGGCTGGCGGGTTCGGTCTGCTCGGTGAACAAACGGTCGAACAACTCGCGGCTGGCCATGCCGCCAAGCTGCGCCAGACCCTTCATCGCGGCAGCGCGCAGATCCGCGTCCTGATCCGCCTGCTCCAGCCAGCCGGCGAGTTTTTCCCGCGCCGCCTCCACCTTCCACAATCCGGCCAGCCGCGCGGCGCGGGCGGCCAGCGCGGGGGCGTCGTCCTGCAACCAGCCGGTCACGAACTCCGCAGCGCCTTCCGGCGTCACTTTGCGCGCTTCCGCGGCTTGGATGAGGGCGTCGAGCATGGCGGCTTGGCGGCTTGCGTCCGTTTCTTTGGCGGCGAGGGCGGCGAACTGGGCGGCGCTTTTGGCGTCCATCGCCGCGCCCGCGGCTTGCAGCACTCCGGGCACGTCCTCCTCCGCCAGCTTGCCTTCCTGCCAAGCCTCGAACAACGGCGGCAGGGCAGCGGCGCGGCCCGTGCTGCGCAGCGCATAGACCGTCTGCTGCGAGTTGGCGGGTTTCATTTTGCCATCCAAAAACGCGGGCAACCAGCGATCCGCTTGATCCCGGCAGATTTGCTCCAGCAGAAAATCGAGCGGCTCGTCCATCGCTTGATCCAGCGCCTTGAGCGCGATCTCCACCGTGGCCGGTCTGCGGATGGTGCCGCAGACGGCCATCGCCCACAACCGCACCTGCGGGTCGGGGTCTTGGATGCCTTCCTTGAGCACAGCCTCCACATCCTCCAGTTCCCGCCAGCGATGCGACAAAATCCGCAGCGCCGCCGCCCGCGCGCGCGAGTCGTTCACGCTCCACAGGCGGCGCCATAGCTCCGTTGAAAAAGAATTCACGCCCTCGCGCACCCAGGCCGCTTCCAGCAGCGCGTGCCGATCCGCTTCTTGAGCTAAGTCCAGCGCCGCCACCCATTCCTTGAGCGGCTCCAGCACGGCGTTCGCTCCTTGCTGGCGCAGTTCCAGCCGGGCGAAGTTGCGCACCCAGCGGCGCTCGCTTTTCAGCAGCGGCAGCAGCTCCGCCACCGCCGCGCCGGCGATCTTCGGTCGCTCCGCCAACGGGCGGTCTTTCGCTTTCAAGCGCCAGATGCGACCATGCGCATGGTCGCGGCGCGGGTCGCGGAAATCCACCTCGCCGTGCTGGATGATGGGGTTGTACCAGTCCGCAATATAAAGGGCACCGTCCGGCCCCACACGCGCGTCGATGGGGCGGAAGGCGCGGTGGTTGGACGCCAGCACGTCCGGCATTTGTTTGGCAGTGTAGGTGCTGCCGGAGCGCTCCAGCTTGAAGCGGTTGATGCGGTTGCCGCGGAAGTCGCAGGTGACCAGCGACTCCTGCCAGTCGTCCGGGAAATGCGGTTCCTCGATGATCTCCAGCCCGCAATGCTTGGGCTGGCCGGGGCTCATGCCTCTGAGGATGCGCGGCGCGCCCGGCGAGGTGGCGAAGACGGAGAAGGGAAAAATAAAGTTGATCCCCTCGCTGCCCGCGCCGTCGGTGGCGAAGCTCTGGCCCCAGCGGTCGAACTCGAAACCCCAGGGATTGATGAGGCCTTTGCTCAAAACCTCCAGCCGCCGCGTCTCCGGGCGGAACTCCCACACCCCGCCGCCCATCAGCCGCCGCACGCCGTAAGGGGTCTCGATGTGGCTGTGGATGTAGATGGATTGGAGAAAATAAAGCAGCCCCTCCGGCCCGTAGCGCAGCGTGTGCAGCAGGTGGTGCGTGTCCTCCGTGCCGAAGCCGGACAGCAGGATGGTGCGCTCGTCCGCTTTGCCGTCGCCGTCGGTGTCTTTGAGAAAAAGCAGTTCGGTGGAATTGGCCACGTAAAGCCCGCCGTCACCGGGGATCAAGGCGGTGGGAATGTGCAGCCCGTCGGCGAACACCGTGCTTTTGTCCGCCTTGCCATCGCCGTCGGTGTCCTCCAGCACCACCACTTGGTCGGCGGCGGCGGCGCCCACTTCGATGTGCGGATAAGTCGTGCTGCTCACCACCCAGAGCCGGCCTTGGGCGTCCCAGTTCATCTGCACCGGCTTTTGGATCATCGGCTCGGCAGCGAACAACTCGATCTCAAAACCCTCCGGCACGACGAAAGCCGCCTTTTGCGCCGCCACGTCCGGGCTGGGGATGTCTGTCAGGCCGCGGGGTTGTTGTGCGGGCAGCGTGGCGGTGGCCAAGATGTAGAGAGTGGAGAGTAGAGGGTGGAGAGAAAAAAGAACCACGCCTCTCCGAGGCGTTTGCACCCGCCCGCCACCGCGAGGCGCCTCCTCCTTTTTCACCGTCGGAAAACCAAGCTGCGTCATCATCGTCTCAAAAAAGTGTGGCTGCATCCCCGTCCTGCCGTCACAGGCGCGGCGCGGTGTTGAGCGCCGCTTGTTTCAGTTCCTGGATGCGTTTGTCCGCCGCCTCGATCAACGGATCGAACATCGGAATCTCTTTCGCGTTCTGCCCCTGCTCATGCTTGCGAAAGCCGAACAGATAGGTCTCGTTCTGCGGCCGCCAGCGATTGAAAAAAAGCTCGTCCTTGCGCCGCACTTCGCTGCGCAGCGCCGCCATCTCCGCCTGCCCGGCCTCCGGCGCTTTCAGGCCGAGGCCCGCCAGCAGCGTCTCCGCCAGCTTGTCATAACCCGCCGCCGTGTAATGCACGCCGTTTTCCGTCAGCGGCTTCGCCACCCGGCCCGGCTTCGGCATCCCGCCCATCGCCTCGAACCAATCGACAAAATAGACATTCTGGGATAGCGCGAACTTTTGCAGCGCATCGCGCAGGCTGGAGAGATTGCGGTTTTGCGGCGTCAAATCCGGCAGCGGCGGCGGCAACGATTCCAGCGGCGGCGGCGCCACGATGACGAAGCGCACGCCGGGCGACTTCGCGCGAATCAAATCGAGCAGCTTGCGGTAACCCGTCAAAAAATCCGGCAGCCCGCTCAGCCCCTCGAAAGCCAGCTCGCCGCCGTAGCACAGCACCGCCACCGACGGCTTCAGCATCTCGATATGCGCGCCGAGCCGCTCCAGCCCCTCCTGCGGCGGACCGAAGTACGACCGCGCATGACCGAACACCGTGTCGCCGCTCCAGGCCAGATTGCGCACCGTCGCCTTTTTATCCCCCAGCGCCAAGGCCAGCCGCGGTTCCAGCGTCGCGTAACGCTGCTCCCGCTCCAGCACCGTGCTGCCGATGAGCGCCACTTGGTCGCCGTCCTTGAAGGTGAAACGGCTCGGAGCCGGCTTGGCGACGGCCAGCGGCTCTTTCTTTTCCTCCTGTGCCGCTTCTTGCGCCGTCCCGAGCGATGCCGACGAAAACGCGGCTGCCGCCAGCAGGCGCGCCAAGTTTTTGTATCGAAAGGACAGAATCAAACCGCTCATCGCCCGCCATTCTGTCCAACCGCCCCGCCGGGCGCAATGCAAAAAAACATCGCGATTCTCGTTCTCGAAAATCCAAACCGTGAGCGAAGCGAGGCATTTATTTGGACAGGATTGACAGGATTTTGAGAGGATTAACAGGATGGGATAAGGGATGAACGCTCCCCCCAATCCGCATTCGTCATTCGTCATTCGTCATTCTGCATTCGTCATTCCCCTCCCCGGAGCACACCTCGCAGGCTGGAAGCACGCGCTACTCGGCCGCCCAGGTCCAGCCCTGCCACTCGCGCAGCAGCTTGGCGTTGCCGGGGCGCAGGCGGGAGAGGCCGTGAAAAGCGCGGCACCACGCCTGGCTCGGGCGTCCCGGCACGTCCTTCCAGACCACGTCTTCCGCGTCGAAGAGATCCGCATGATCGCGGATGAACTGTTTCAAATTGCGCACCCGATGCACCGCGCCGAGAGGGCTGCGCAGCGTCCATTCCTTGGCTGCGATGTGCTGGGTCGTGGCGCGCAGCTTCGGATTCCGCCGCGCCGAGGCGTGCCACTCCGCCTTGCGCTCGCGATGCAGCCGCAGCAGGTTTTCCCGCACCCGCGGCGACTTCTTCATGCCCTCCACCCGGCGCTGCTCGAACAGTTCGGGATTGGCGGCGCGCCAGCGTTTCACCGGCTCCAGACGGCTGGAAGGAACGGCGGTTTTTTTCACCGGCGGCAAGGCCAGCATCTGCGCGGACAAAAGAGCCAGAACAGGATTCACAGCGGCAGGAGCGAAGGTGGAAGCGATCATAGCGTTTTCGGAGTTGCACTATAATTTCCACATAAATGAGACTCATTGCAAGAAGAACTCGCGTTTCTGATGTAAAAATTGTGTCAGGTTTTCGGCTCGTTTCGTGCATCTGCGCGAATTTTATCACTTCTGACGCACTTGGCGGCCAGCGTAGCTTCGAGTGGCACTCGAAGCCGGAGCGGGGAGGAAGGTGACAGAGGAATGGGGACAGGGGAATGAGAACAGATGGCGCGGGGCGCGGTCAGGACATGGACAAAAACATCTCATTCCTCTGTCCCCATTCCCCTGTCATCCATGAGGTCCAGGCATCTGCCAGGGCGAACAGGCAAGATGCTTGTTCTCCATGCCCATGCCCCCGGATTCGATTGCCAATCGAATCTACTCCTCACCCCGCCGCGTCTCCTCAAACGTCGGGTAAAACAGCCGCTCCCCGAACTCGATGTAGCTGTCCTCGCCCGTCTTGAGGTAAAACCGTGTCCCCGCTCCGTCCGAGTCCGCCGTGTCCGCATAGATGAGGAAACGGCCGCTGTCGTCGCGCGCCACCTTGCGCATCGTCACATCGCGCCGCCGTGTCGGGTGTTGCAGGCGGCGGAAGAGCGCCCTGGGTTTTCCGTCCAGGGTGAATTTCAGGCCGGCCTCGAAAAGATCGTTCTCGCTCAACCCCCTGCCGGGAGCCGGATCATACCAAGCGTTGTCCCCGAGGGCCGTCGGGTACTCCAGCCAGTCGTAGTCCGCGTGATGCACATGCACCCGCCAAGCGAACAACACCAGCGAGGTGAAAAGCAGCGCCCAAGCCAGCAGCAGACGCCCCGGCGTGTCCCGGATCACATTGGCGGCGGGCGGCATATCCGATGTCATCCCCCCAACAACAGCGGAACATTCAGATGCGTCCACCAAAATATGCGGTACCTTTGCCGTTTCACCACTCTCCTTCCCGCCATCCCTCTTTCCCTCCATCCTCCCATGGACCCCCTCATCCGCCTCATCCACAACAACTCCAAGACCAGCCCCGCTGAACTCGCCCGCGCGCTCGGCATCTCCGAAGCCGACGTCGAGCAGCGCCTCGGCGACGCCGAAGCGGACGGCACCATCCTCGGTTATCAGGCCGTCATCGACCGCCAAAAAGCCGGCCAGCGCGGCGTGCGCGCGCTCATCGAGGTGCGCATCTCCCCGGAGGCCGACGGCGGTTTTGACCGGCTCGCGCGCCGCATCTCGCGCTTCGACCAAGTACGCGACTGCATCCTCATGAGCGGCGGCTACGACCTCGCCGTCATCGTCGAAGCCGAAGACCTGCTGGAAGTCGCCAATTTCGTCGCGGAAAAACTCAGCACCATCGGCGGCGTGCTGTCCACCGCCACCCGCTTCCAGCTCAAAGCCTACAAGGAAGGCGGCTTCCACGTCGGCGCCACGGGCGAGGAAGACCGCCTTCTCGTCTCCCCCTGATCGCTCCGCTCCCGACCCACCCATCCATGGACTACGACAGCAAACTTTCCCGCCAAGTGCGCGACCTGCCGCGCTCCGGCATCCGCGACTTTTTCGAGCTGGTCATCGGCCGCTCCGACGTCATCTCCCTCGGCGTCGGCGAGCCGGACAAGCCCACGCCCTGGCCCATCCGCGACGCCGCCATCAAAGCCCTCGAACGCGGCCAGACCAGCTACACCTCCAACCTCGGCCTCGAAAGCCTGCGCAACGCCATCGCCGACTACGTCGAGACACTCTTCCGCGTCAGCTACGACCCGAAGACGGAAATCCTCGTCACCGTCGGCGTCTCCGAGGCGCTCGACATCGCCTTCCGCGCCGTGCTCAACCCCGGCGACGAAGTCATTTACCACGAGCCCTGCTACGTCTCCTACAGCCCCGGCATCAAGATGGCCTACGGCGTGCCCGTCGTCGTCAACACCCGGGAGGAAAACGAATTCGCCGTGCTGGCGCAGGACATCGAAAAAGTCATCACCCCGCGCTCGCGCGTGCTCGTGCTGAACTTCCCCACCAACCCCACCGGCGGCATCATGCCGCCGGAGGAGCTGGAAAAAGTCGCCGCGCTCGCCGTGAAGCACGACCTCCTCGTCTTCACCGACGAAATTTACTGCGAGCTGCTTTACGACGGCCGCGCCCACAAAAGCATCGTCGAGTACCCCGGCATGAAGGAGCGCACCATCCTGCTGCACGGCTTCTCCAAAGCCTTCGCCATGACCGGCTGGCGGCTCGGTTACGCCTGCGCGCCCACGCCGCTGCGGGAGGCCATGATGAAAGTCCATCAATACTGCATGCTGTGCGCCCCCATCATGAGCCAGGTCGCCGGCATCGAAGCGCTCAAGCTCGGCTCCGCCGCCTATGAAGACATGCGCCAATCCTACGAGCAGCGGCGCGACCTCATCGTCAGCCGCCTCAACGACATGGGCCTGCACTGCTTCAACCCCGGCGGCGCTTTTTATGTGTTCCCGGACATCCGCTCCACCGGCCTCAGCAGCAAGGAATTCGCCATCCGCTTGCTCGAAAGTAAGTCCGTGGCCGTCGTGCCCGGCGATGCCTTCGGAGCCGCCGGTGAAGGTTTCGTCCGCTGCTGCTACGCCACCGCGCCCGATCTCATCGTCAAAGCCATGGACCTCATGGAGCAATTCGTCACCGGCCTGCGCGCGCAATCTGTTCCTGACCGCACACCTATGCTGGCCGCCGCCTCCTAATCGAAATGTTAGGCCAACGAAAATGACCTCACCGATCATATTTCTTTCATTGACAACCTTGCTCACAAGCTGCGCTACTGTAGTCTTTACCGGCCCTTCAGTTGTCCCGCACCCCGCAAGCAACAATATTGTAAGGGTATTGAACAATGAATTCGAAGTTGTCCGCGAATTCAATGACCCAATATCTATAAAAGCAGTTCAAACTGCATTCTTACGGGCGAAGAAAATTGGAGATACCAACTCTCATTTGAAGGCGACGACTCACAAAATCGATTTTTCCGACCGTTGGCTGATTGACCTCAAAAGCGGCGAGATTGGAGTGCTCTCGAAGAAGACCGTTAATGTGTATCGTCTAGAACCTGAAGACTTGAAAATTCTTCAACGACTAATCCCAGCCAAGTCATAATCATTTTCATCTCCGCAAGGATTTCGATTCGTCGCTATGAACCTCAACCGTGCGCGCTGCGATCACCTTCAGGCGGTTGCTGAACTTTGCCCATGATAATCTTATGTCACGTTTCAACTCAATGGATGCGTTCGCGATGGACAGAACCCTGGAGGGGTTCGCCTTGAATAGCCGGGGGTCGAATGACCCCCGGTGTGAAGGCAACCAACCGGTGTTCGTGGATCAACCCCGGAGGGGTTGCCCAATGCGGGGAACAGACCGTTGCCAGCATAGGGGAACCCCTTCAGGGTTCACCCTCAACAAGGGAGGCGTCCCACGGCTTGACCGGGGGTTTCGTTCCTCAACCCCCGGCTATTCGTGGAGAACCCCTCCGGGGTTCCATAACTGTCCGCCTCTGCTGACCGCCCCCATCGTCCACCGCATCCTCGCCAACATCCGTCGTGGACTCCAACTCGCTGCCTCATGACAGCCACCCTCCGAGACTTGCGGCAAAACGCCACCGCCGCTCACACCGGCCCGCTGGTGGCGTTCATGCTGCTTTCGCTCGTGCCCGGCTGGTTCCGCATCGAGCACTCCGCCCTGCCTTGGCACACCCAGCAGCCGGAGCATTGGTGGTATCCCGTGCAGACGCTCGTCTGCGCCGGGCTGCTTTGGTGGTGGCGGCGGCATTACCGGCTCGGCCCCTGCAAGCCCGCGCACATCGCCCTGGCCACGCTCGGCGCGTGCGTTGGCATCGGTCTTTGGATTCTTCCCGGCTGGCTTTATCAGCAGTGGATCACGCCCGCGGCGGAGGCTCCCGGCTGGTGGCGCTGGCTCGGACTCGCCGACCGCTCGCAGGGTTTTGATCCCTCGCTGCTCGACGACCATCCGCTGGGGCAAAAAATCTCCCTCTTCTTCCGCTTCGCGCGCTCCACGCTCGTGGTCCCGTTCGTCGAGGAATTGTGCTGGCGCGGCTGGCTCATGCGGCAAGTCGTCGCCGGGGACAAACCGTTCACCCGTGTCCCTTTTGGCACGCACACCTGGAAGGCCTTTTGGATCACCACCCTCGCCGTCACGCTCATTCACAGCACCGAGGACTGGGCGACGGCCTTCGTCTGGGGCGCGCTCGTGTACGCGCTGGCGGTGAAGACCAAAAGCCTGTCCGCCTGCATCCTCATGCACGCCATCGGCAACTTCCTGCTCGGAGTGTACATCCTGCGCAGCGGGCAGTTGGGGTATTGGTGAGCCAGCGGCTCGCACCACACGGAGCGCACGCGTCCCGCGTGCTGCGTTCGGCGTCCCGCCGAACGCATTGCGGCGACAGCCGCACACGGTCACACGCATCATCCGCCGGGAAGCATCTTCTGCTCACCCGCTTGAGCAAGGCCACCTCCAAGCTTGCTCCACGCCCTCCCCGCTGTTCGCTGCGCTCAATCTTTTCGGCGGGACGCCGAAAAGCGCACGCGAGGACGCGTGCGCTCCGATTCAAGGCTTCCCGGACATCAGCACCTTCTCCCCGCCCGCAAAATCCACGGTGAACAAACAACCGTTGCTCCCCACCACTTTGGCGATGCCCTTGCTCGCCGCGCCCAAGGCGTCGGCGGTGTGATTGCCGAGGGAGAAACCGCGGATGGCCTGCGCCGCGCCGCCCCTTGCGATCAACGTGCCTTTGCGCAGCCGCGCCTTGAGGAAGTCCTCATACTTGTCAGCCGAGCCCGCCACGCCGGTCAGAAGCACTTGGTTTTTGGCGGAAGCCGTCCCGGCAAGCGAAGCCAGCACCACGAGCTTGCCGTTGGCGTCCACGTCCACGCGCTGGATCGCGCCGATGCGCGCCTCGCCGCAGGAGTCCGCCACACTGCCCTCGCGCAGGATCAACTCCGGCAGGCTCGTGCCTTGGCGCAGCAGCCACAGGCCGTGGTCGTTGGCGGCGGTGATGCCTTTGCCGCCGAGCCGCGCCCACACCACCACGCTGTTGTCGTTCAACAGGAAAAAGCGGAGGAAGCGCGTGAAGGGCCGCAGGCTGTGCCCGTCGATGTCGCCCTTGCGCAGCAGCAGGCTCAACTGGCCGGAGCGATCACTCCACAGCCCCTCGTTCCGGCTGGCCGGCACACCGCTCATGCGGGCGCGAAACAACACGCGACCACTGAGGTTCACGCACTCGCCCAGGAAGGCGCTGAAACGTCCCTCGGGCGCCCCGGGCGGCATCTGTCCGGCCTGGACGATCAACTCGTTGTTGCCACTGCCGATGGCGCGCGCCAGCACGGCGCTCTTGATGTTTTTGTTTCCCGGCTCGCCGACCAAGGCGGCACTGAACACGAGCTTGTCCGCCACCCGCGCGAACCGCGGGCTGAGCTGGCCGATGCGATAACCGCCAAGCGGACTCGCCTGACCCTCCCGCACCTGCGTGACCGGCAGTATGAATCCGCCGGGAGTGCAGATCAGGCTGTCGTTCGCCGCCGTCGCATCGCCCGTGCCGCGTTTCAGGCCGGCCAGCGCCGTGGCGCGCTGCGCCAGCGACGGTGAATCGTTGAATTGGCTCGGCTGGTTGAAGGCGTGAATGCGTGACAGCGTGGCGCCGCCGATCACCAAACCTCCCTCCATCATCAGCACCGAAACCATGCTGCCGTTGTCTTCCAGCACCGCCAGCGCGCCGCTAGGCGCCAGCCGCACCGACAGCAAGCCACGCGCGAAGCCATTCATCTGCAACGACTCATGGCGGCGGATTTTTTGCGGCCCGAAAGCATCGCCGGCCGCCACCACCACGCCGGCGTCATTGCCCAGCGTGCTCATCGCCAGCCGCTGCGTCGGCCCCTTCTTGCCACCGCCGAGGACGAGGCCGAACATCGCCTTGCCCTGGGCATTAACGGCGCCGTCCTGCAACAACGCGCCCACGTCAGAGTCCGGCCCCGCCGTTGCCAGCTCCTGCAAACCGCTGTTCCAGCCTTTGTGAATGCCGATGTAATCGTGCGCCTGCGGCTGCGGCATCTTGTCCGCCACCAGCAGACGGCCATCATAGGCGGCAAACACGGGCCGCATGTGGTTGAACGCCAAACTGGTCTCCGGCTGGTTTTCCGCGCCGCGCAGGTCGAAAAAATGCGCCAGCCCCTCATGGGAAAACATGCCCGAACCGGAAACCACCGCGTAGTCTCCCGCCACCGCCAGCGCCCTGCCAAGATAAACATCTTCCACGTTCGGTCCCAGGCTGAGCGTGCGCACATGATCGCGTGTCATCGCGCTGAACACCTGCACATGATAATCATCGCCGCCCGCCAGCAGCCAGTCGCCATGCAACGCCACACTGCGGCCCATGTGGTAGCTGATTTTGGCCGGGACCACGGAGATCGGATCCGTACTGTAAAGCCGCGCCAGCAGCACCGCGCCCGCGTTCTGCCAAGCCGTATCATCACCGGGGATGCCCGCCGCCAACGTCGCACCCGATGAGGCCAGGGAGAAACCCATTTGATCATCCGCCGCCGCGTTCGGCTTCGTCAGCACACTGAACAGGCTTCCATCTTTCTGATGCAGCAGCTTCACATAACCGGACTTCAGCGGCGCCAAGCCCGTCGCGCGCCCCTGCGGCACGCCCACCGCCAGATAGGGACCGAACACCGCCAGCGCCGCGCCACCCAGCTTCTCGTTCGCCGTCTGGTTATGATGCGCCCACAAAAGCTTGCCGGTGCGCGCGTCGAAAGCGAACACCGATCCTCCGTCCGGCCCCGCCCCCGTGTCGCTGCCCGGCGCTCCGGCATACACGACGTTTCCAAACAACGCCAACGAGCTGCCAAGGCAGCCATCGACAGTGGGCTGCGGCATCCGCAACACCCGCAGCAGCTTGCGCGTGCCGGCATCGAAGACCTCCACCTCCCCCGCGTTGGCCACGCCATTGACGGCAGCCTCCGGTGCGCCGCGCAGCACGTAACGATCGTTCAGCGCCAGCGAACTGCCGGCCGAAGCATTGCCGGACGGATTGCCAAAAACGCCCGACGAAGCTGGCACCACGGCGCGCAGAAAAGAAGGAACCAACAAGAGAGTGACAAGAAGTGATGTGCAGGTGTTTTTCATGACGCCCCACCCTGCATCAAGCGCAACCATCGCGGTATCGGACCAACGGCCTACGACTTTAGCCGGAGGGCGGGGCTCTGTCTCCGCCCACTTCTTCGCGGGCGGAGGCGGGGGAGGCAAAACGCAGAGCGCAAAGGGCAGAGCGATTCGGAGATTCACCAAAACACCGCGGCAACAATTTAAGCGGCGGATGGAGCAATTCTAGTGGCGCGCTCTGGAAATTTGTCTGCTAGAGTCGTATCCAATATGGGAGCGGATCAGTGCCCCGTTTCGCTCCTTCAACCACCATCCCATTGCCGCCATGAAGACCTTCCGCCATATTGTCATCGCCGTGGATTTCACGAAGCATTGCCGTCTCGCCGTCAAAGAGGCCGTCCACCGCGCCGCGGCCGACGGCGCCGAAATCATCGCCGTTCATGTCATGGACGAGTTCTTGATGGAGGAATTGAAAAAAGCGCAGGCCACCGACCGCGTCACCATCCGCAGGGAATGGGAACAGAAGCTCTCTCATTTCATCGAGGAAGTGGGCGCAGGCGACACCACTGTCCGCGTCGAAGTGCGGGTGGGCAATCCCTTTATCGAACTGGTGGAAGCCTGCCGCGCGCGCCAAGCGGACCTCTTGGTCATGGGCGCCAAAGGCTCCCGCAGCGAGCCGAACCGCATCGGCGTCATCGCCGCCAAGTGCATCCGCAAAGCGCCGGTCGATGTGCTCGTCGTGCGCCAGGACGCGCAGGGACCGTTCAAAAAGGCCGTGGCCTGCGTGGACTTTTCCGAAAACTCCGCCAAAGCCGTGCAGTGCGCGCTGCACATCGCCGGACAAGACGGCGGCTCCGTGGACGCGTTGTTTGTGTACCAAAGCGCGCTGGCCATGTCCGTGGACTACGGCGGCTTGGTGACGACGCCCCTGCTGGCAGAGGCGGACCCCGCCGCCCTGACCGCCTGGCAGAAGGATCTCGAGACTTTCTTGGAGCCGCTCTGCCGCGCCACCGGCGACGTCCCCGTGCGCGCCATCGTCAAAGAGCGCGTCAACATCCGGGAAGCGATCCTCGATCACGTCAGCGAAATCCAAGCCGGCCTCGTCGTGCTCGGCACGCGCGGCAAGTCCGGGTTGCGCGAGTTGCTGATCGGCACCACCGCGGAAAAAATCATCCAAAACGCCCCCTGCTCCATCCTCGCGGTCAAACCCGACACGCTGACCCCGGAGACCGCGAGCTGAGCACCGAGCCCGCGCTCCGCTTCACCTCCATGGCCCAACACCCCGCCATCACCGGCCCCAAGTCCGCCGCCTCGCGCGACCCGGAAATCCTCCAGGAACTCGTGGACCACGCCGGGATGCTGGTCCTGGAAGTGGACTTGGACGGACGCGTGGTCTGGTTCAACAACGTCTTCGCCCGGCTTTCCGGCGTCCCGCTGGCTGCGGCGCGCGGCAAGGATTGGGTGGACACATTCATCCCGCCGGAAGAACGAAAAAGCGCCTGCGACCTCTGCCGCGAGCTGGCGGGCCTGGAGCGCGGCGACCTGCATACCCAGCCCTTTCTCAGCGCGGAGAAAGGCATCCGCCAGATCGAGTGGTCTCATACCGGCCTCCTGGACGCGTCCGGCGCCGCCTTCGGCATCCTTTGCATCGGACGCGACGTCACCGATCTGCAAAGCGCCCGCGCCGCCCTCGCCGAGGCCGAGCAGCGCAACCGCGCCGTGCTCGAAACCGCCGTCAACGCCATCATCACCATCAATGACCGGCAGATCATCGAATCCGTCAACAGCTCCACCGAGCGCTTGTTCGGCTACACGCGGGAGGAAATGATCGGCCGCAACGTCAAGATGCTGATGCCCGAGCCTTATTCCTCCCAGCATGACGGCTATGTCGAAAACTACAAACGCACCGGCAAGCGCAAGATCATCGGCATCGGGCGCGAAGCCGTCGCCATGCGCAAGGACGGCAGTCTTTTTCCCATCGACCTCTCCGTCGGCGAGGTCGTGCTGCCCAGCGGCAGGCGCCTGTTCACCGGCATCATCCGCGATCTCACCGAGCGCAAGCAGTTGGAGGAAAAAATCCTGCGCATCAGCGAGGAAGAACAACACCGCATCGGCCAGGACATTCATGATGACCTCTGCCAGCAGCTCGCCGCCATCGGCTGCCTGGCCAAAGTGGCGCGCCAGCGCCTCGCCAAAGCCGCCAGCCCGGTCGAGCCGGAGTTGCAGGAGATCGTCACTCTCCTCACCGCCGCCAACCAGCACGCGCGGGAAATGGCGCGCGGCCTCATGCCCGTGGTGCTGGACTCCGCCGGACTGATGGCCGCGCTCGCCGACTTGGTGCGCAGCGCGCGGCAGGTGTTCCGCATTTCCTGCCAGTTCCATTGCGACCCGCCCGTGGAAGTGCGCGACAATCAGCTCGCCACCCAGCTTTACCGCATCGCCCAGGAAGCCGTCTCCAACGCCGTCAAGCACAGCCAGGCCGACCGCCTGGAGATCACCCTGGCCACGGACGAAAATCGGGTGCGCCTAGCCATTCGCGACAATGGCCGCGGCATCCCGGATCACTCACCCGGCCTCGGCACCGGCATGGGACTCTTGACCATGAGCCGCCGCGCACGCATGATGGGCGGCGACATCAGCGTAGAAAATCACGCGCTCGGCGGCACCCTCGTCACATGCAGCATCCCGATTCCCCCGCACTCCCCAACGGAAACTCAGGCGACGGCCTGAGCGCGTCCGGCTGCAAACGACTGCTGCTCATCGACGACCATCCCATCATGCGCCACGGCCTCGCCCAGCTCGTCGCCGACGAGAACGGCCTGGAAGTCTGCGGCCAAGCCGGCAGCGCCCGCGAAGGTCTCGACGCCCTGGATCAACTGCGGCCCGACCTCGTGGTCATCGACCTCACCCTGCCGGATAAAAACGGCCTGGAACTGCTCAAGGACATCCACGCCCTGCACCCCGGCGTCCGCTGCCTCGTCCTCTCCATGCACGATGAAGCCATGTACGCCGAGCGCGCCCTGCGCGCCGGCGCCCGCGGCTACCTCATGAAGGAAGTCGCCGCCGAGCAATTCATCTGCGCCGTACAAAAAGTCCTGTCCGGCGGCATCTACCTCAGCGAGTCCATGGCGGGCCGGATGCTGGAGCGGGCCGTGGGCGGCCGCGCCGCCGCCACCGGCATGGATCAACTCACCGACCGCGAGCTGGAAGTGCTGGAACTCATCGGCTCCGGCCGCGCCACCAAAAACATCGCCGCCCAGATGGGCATCAGCACCCGCACCGTCGAAGCCCACCGCGCCCACATCAAAGAAAAGCTCGGCATCCCCGACGGCGCCGAACTCGTCCGCTACGCCGTGCAATGGGTGGAGCGCGGCGGCAAAACATGATCGGACGACGGGGCTCTGCCCCCCGTAAGCATTGAACTGAAAAGGAAAATGCAGAAAGTGGGCGGGAATACAATCCCGCCCTCCGGGGAAATCACCGCTGGCCGAGGATTTCGAGGGCGCGGAGGGTGGCGGCGCTGCGGGTCTCGACACCGAGGCGGACGAAGATGTCGAGGACGTGCTTTTTGACGGTGGCTTCGCTGATGCCGAGGATGAGGGCGATGTCACCGTTGGTCTTGCCCTGGGCCAGCCAGAGCAGGGTCTCGGCGACGCGCGGGGTGAGGCCAAGCTTTTCCGCCAGGGGCCCGTAGGAGTCGAAGTTCGGTTTGAAGTCGGCGGCGAGTTGGTCGGCGCGTTTGAAGCGGGATTCGATGGCGGCGAGCAGGTCGGCCTTGCCGACGGGTTTGGTGAGGTAGTCGTCGGCGCCGAGGTTCATGCCGCTGCGGATGTCCGGTTTCTCGCCGCGGGCGGTGAGGAAGATGAAGGGGATGGCCTCGGTGTCCGCGTTGGCGCGGAGGGCGGCGAGCACGCCGTGGCCGTCGAGTTCGGGCATCATGACATCGCAGAGGATGAGGTCGGGCTTTTCCGCGAGGGCCAGACGCAGTCCGACGCGGCCATTCTCGGCGGTGACGGGCTGGAAGCCCTCCAGCCGGAGGATCATGCCGAGATTGCGGCGCATTTCGGGTTCGTCTTCGATGATGAGGATGCGTTTCATGTTAGTTGGAAATGGGTTTCTCGTGGAGTTGTTTTTTCTATCAACAATCATCTATCAACCATCAACTCCGCCAGCGGCAGGATGACGGTGGCGGTGGTGCCCCGGCCGGGGCTGCTGTCCAGGCTGAGGCTGCCGCCGTGCAGGTCCAGGCAGCGTTTGACAATGACGAGGCCGAGGCCGGTGCCGGGGCGCTGGCCGACGTTCGATCCGCGCTGGAAGGCGGTGAAAAGATGGCGCTGCTCCTCCGGCGGGATGCCGATGCCCTGGTCGCGGATGACGAACTCGATGCGGCCGTCCGCGCCATGTGTGTGGAAGGTGACGCTCTGCCCGGTCTCGGAGTATTTGACGGCGTTGGTAAGGAGGTTGAGCAGGATGTGGCGCAGCAGGCGTTCGTCGGCCAGCGTCTCAGCGGGCAGTTCGGCGGTGAAGAACTCGACGCGCGCGCCGCTCTCACTGGTGGAATGCACCTCGTCCACGAGGCGGCGGCAGAGGGCGGCGAGGTCCAGCGGCGCGGGCTGGAACTCCATACGGTCGGCATCCAGCCGGCCGAGCACGAGCACCTCCTCCATGAGGCCGGCCATGCGGCGGGAGTTGCGGATGATGGAGGTCAGTTGCTCGCGGCGCTCGGCGGGATCGAGCTGATCGAGGTAGTCATCCAAAATCTCGGCGGAGGACTGGATGATGCCGAGCGGGGTGCGGAACTCGTGGGAGACCATGGAGACGAAGTTGCTCTTGAGCAGGCCGAGTTCGCGCTCGTGTTCGAGGGCACGTTTCAATTCCTCCTCGGCGCGTTTGCGCTCAGAGATGTCGGTCACCATGGCCTGGATGACTTTGCGCCCGCCCATTTCGATGGAGGTCAGCACCACGTCCAGCGGCACATCCGTGCCGTCCGCGCGGCGGGACAGCCATTCAAAACGCGTCTGACCCTCGCGCAGGCATTGGCTGATATGGCGGTCCGCCGCCGGGCTGGAAAGCTCGCCGTTGGGCTGGACGGGCGCGGCGAGCTCGCGCGGGTGCCTGCCGAGAATGTTTTCCAGCGGATGCCCGAAGATGCGCGCGGCGGCGGCGTTGACGTGCAGGAATTCTTTTTCGTCGTTGATCATGACGCCCTGGCTGGAGGCTTCGAACAGGGCACGGTAGTTTTGCTCGGACTCCCGCAGCGTCTGCTCGGCCCGTTTCCGTTCGGTAATGTCCTCGACGATCCCCCAAAGCTGGTCTTCGCCATCCGGCGCGCGCACCAGCACGCCATGCAGAACCACGGGAACCCGGTGGCCGTCGGCGTGGATGTATTCTTTTTCGAAAGGGCCGGTGTGTCCGTGGGCTCTGATTTCTTCGAGCACGCGCAATTCCAGCGCCTCATAAGACCGGGGAGTGATGTCCCAATAACTGAGCTTGATCACTTCCCCGGCCGCGCGGCCCACCATGCGCGCGAACGCCGGGTTCACTTGCAGGAAGCGGCCCTCCCAGTCGATGCGAGCGATGCCGAGGGGCAACATCTCAAAAAGGGATTTGAATTTGGTCTCCGACTTGCGGAGTTCCTGCTCGGCGCGGGTGCGCTCGGTGATGTCCTCCACGAAGGCCCAGATTTCATCCTCGCCGTCCGGGACATGCACGACCATGCTGTTCATGACCACGGTGATGCGCCGGCCGTCTTTGCGCAGGTATTCCTTGCGGTATTGGGTGAGGAATCCGGTCTCCTTGAGCGTGGCCAAAGCCTGGCGATCACGCTCAAAATTCTCCGCGGGCGTGACGGCGTGCAGGGAGAGCGCGGTGAGTTCCTCGCGCGTGTAACCGAGCATGGCGCAGTAGGCGGGATTCACATCCACATAAGCGCCGTCGCTGTGGACGACACAGATGCCGAGACGGGACAGATCATAGACGCGGCGCCAGCGTTCCTCGCTGGCGCGCAGTTCGGCGGTGCGTTCGATGATGCGCTGCTCGAGGGTGGCGTTGAGCTGGCGCACCTCTTCCTCGGCCAGACGGCGCTCGGTGGTGTCCTCGTGGACGCAGACGACTTCGATGACCTCGCCTTCCGCGTCGAGCACGGGGAAAAGCGTGGAGCCGATCCAGCGGGCGCCGCGCGCGGGCTGGCCGGGATGAGCGCGCAGTTCGAACGGGATGGCCGGCAGGGTGACGGCCTCGCCGGCGAAGGCGCGTTCGATCAAGGGTTGCAGGCCGGCGGCGGCGAGCTGGGCGTCGCTGCGGATGTTGAACTCCGCCAGCTCCGGCAGGATAAGCTGGAACAGTTTTTCAAAAGCGTGGTTCACCCGGCGCGTGGAGCCGTCCGGAGCGAAGACCTGCATGCTGAACGGCATCTGCTCGAACACGCGGGACCAGTAGTCGCCAGTGCTGGCATGGGCGTCGGGGATGCCTGGTTGCGGTCGGTTCATGCGCTGACGATGCCTTACGGCGGCGGTTTTGAAAAGCGCGGGCTGATGCACCTTTCGGTGCATTTACGGATCCGGCGCGGCCTGCGAAAAGTGCGCCCTGCCTGGAAAACCGGGCTTGTCAACTCAACGCAAAACCACATCCACGTTATGAAAGTCAAACCCATCCATCTTGTGCTCGCGCTGTTTGTCACCTCGACCGGCGTCATGCTCGTCAAAGGCAAGCAGGCGGCGCCCGCGCGCCAAACCAGCACGCACGCCAGTCTGGTGGCGCGCGGCAAGTACCTCGTCCAACTCGGCGGCTGCACGGACTGCCACACCCGCAAGGAAATGACCGAGCGCGGCCCGGTCGATGATCCCGCCATGCTGCTTGCGGGGCATCCCGAGGGCCTGATCCTGCCGCCGCCGGAGCATCAAGCCGGCCCCTGGGGAGCCGCCACCGCCGGCATGACGGCCTGGACCGGTCCCTGGGGCGTGAGCTACGCCTCGAACCTGACGCCCGACCCGGAGACCGGTCTCGGCGGCTGGACGGAAGCGGAATTCATCGCCGCCCTGCGCATCGGCAAACACAAGGGCAATGGCCGTCCCATCCTGCCGCCCATGCCTTGGCAGCCGCTCTCGGAGGCTCAGGAAGAGGATTTGAAGGCCATGTTCGCCTACCTGCGCAGCCTGCCGCCGGTCAAAAACCGCGTGCCGGAACCCCAGCCCCCCACGGCGGCGACCGCGCAGGCCGGTCCCGTGCCTGAGCAGAGGTAATGAGCCGGGTTGGGCGAGCTGGCGGCTCGCCCCACGCCGTGGCGCGACCGGCCCGGTCGCGCTTGCCGAACCCGGCGAGCCAGCGGCTCGCGCCACGGCCCGCCCCGGAAAAAGGTGCAGAACCAGCTTGCCTCCGGCGGCGGGATGCCCATATTTGCCGCCCCCTATGTCCATCCTCATCACTTTCCTGACCGTCGTCGAGGTCATCGTCTGCCTGCTCTTGATTCTCGTCGTGCTCATGCAGCGCCCCCGCCAAGAGGGCCTGGGCGCCGCCTTTGGTGGTGACATGACCAGCCAGATGTTTGGCGCGCAAACGACCAACGTGCTGCAAAAGTTCACCGTCTATCTCGCCGTCGGCCTGTTCCTGCTCACCGGCGTGCTGGCCGTGCTGGTGTCCAAAAAACAAGCCGGCGACAACGCCAAGATTTTCAGCGCCCCGGCCGCCACGGAAACCGCTCCGGCGGAACCGGCTCCGGCTCCTGCCGAGGATGCTGCCGCCCCCGCTCCTGACGCGCCTGCAGCCGAAGGCAAGGACACTCCCGCTGCCCCCCCGGCCCCTGAAGCCCCGCCCGCCGCTCCGGCTCCCGCTCCTGACGCGGCCCCTGCCCCGGGCGCAACTCCGGCTCCCATCATGAAGGAGCCGGGAGACGCCCCCGCCGCCGCCACACCGGCTGAAGTCAAACCCACCGTGGAAGCCGCCAAGCCGAAAGCTCAGCCCAAGCCTGCCGCGGACAAACCGGCTCCGGCCCCCGCCGCTCCCCGCTCCGAAGTAAAACCCGAGTCCGCTCCGGCCATTCCCGCCGCCCCGGCTCCCGCGCCCGCCCCTGCCGGCAACTGATTCGCTGACTCGATCTTCGAACTCACTTCAAAAAGGCGGCCATCGGGCCGCCTTTTTTTGTTTCATCGCTCAACCTCCTCCCCTCAATGCCCCCTTCCTCCGTTTCACCTCCGCTGCATGTCCCCTCCCGGCCCGTGCCGGTGATCGACTTCCGGCGCGGCTCCCTCTGGATGCTGCTGTCGCTCGTCGGCTTCACCGGCATGGCCTTGTCCATCAAGCACCTCGGCACGGCGCGCGGCGTCAGTCCGTGGCTGGCCCTGCTTTTCCGCGCCGTCGTTGGCCTGACGGTCGTGGCTGCCGTCTATGCGCCGCGCGGCCGGGTGAGCTTCCGGCGCGCCCTGTGCAGCCGCCTGCTCATCACGCGCGGCGTGCTGGGCGCGATCGGCACCGCCTGCTATTATCTCACCCTGCCCGTGCTCGGCGCGGGCAAGGCCACCCTCATCGGCAACACCTGGGTCATCTGGGGCGCCTTGCTCGCCGTCTTCATCATTGGGGAAACGCTCACCCCGCGCAAGCTGCTCGGCATCCTGCTCGCCGTGGCCGGCATTGTTTTTTTGATGGGTTTGCAAGGCGGCGATTTTGCCCGGGTGGGCCGTTACGATCTGTTGGCCGTCGCCGGAGCCCTCGTCTCCGCCGGCGTCGTCGTGGTCATCCGCCAGCTCACGCTGACCGAGACCAGCGGCACCATCTTCGCCTCGCAATGCGCCTACACCGGCCTGCTCGCGCTGCCGTTCATCGTCACGCTGCCGGTTCCATCCGGGGCGGACGTCCTCCTGCTCGTCGCCGCCGGTCTGCTGGCCGCGCTGGGACAGATCGCCATGACGGAGGGCTTCCGTTTTCTTCCGGTGAGCACCGGCGGCGCTTTTCAAATCCTGCTGCCGCTGACCATCACGCTGGCGGGTGTGGCGTTGTTCGCCGAACCGCTCACCGTGCCCCAGGCTTTGGGAGCCGGCTTGATCCTGCTCGGCTGTTATCAAACCATCGCCGTCAAACCGCGGCATGGCAGTTCGTAACATGGGCTTTCAGCGTGTGCTCGCTGGAGCGCGCGCGTCTTCCGCACTCAACCCCACGAACCGGGCAAAATGCCCGGTCCACTGGATGCAGGCTGAAAGCCTGCCCCACAAGGAGAGGCGGTTTGTAACCGCCCACCCCGGAGGGCGGGATTGTATTCCCGCCCATTTCTCCGCGGGCGGAGGCGGCGCGGAGGCAAAGAGCCCCCACACCATGCAGGCAAGATGTCTGCATGACTCGGCACAGGCTGAAAGCCTATGCTACGCTGGCAGGCTGAAAGCCTGCATCACTCGTCTCAGGCAGAATGCCTGAGCTACTATCAATGGCCTGCGCTGCTACCCTTTCGTCACCGCTTCATCCAGGTTGAGGACGAGGTTGGCGATCATCGTCCAGGCGGCGAGTTCGACGGGGTCGAGTTTTTCGTCGGGCTTGGACTCGCCGTAGGTGACGGCTTTTTGGGCTTCCTCGGGTTTGGCTTGATAGGCGGCGAGGTGTTTGGCGAGGGCTTCGCGGATGATGGCGGTCTCGCGGGCGTCGGGGTGGCGGCCGGTGGCGGCGCGGAACAGGGTGGCGAGGCGCGCATCGGTGTCCGCATGGGCGAGCATGACGCGCTGGGCGAAGGCGCGGGAGGCCTCGAAGAACTGCACGTCGTTCATCAGCGTGAGCGCCTGCAGCGGTGTGTTGCTGCGCTCGCGCGTCAGGCAGTAGCTCTCGCGGTTCGGCGCGTCAAAGGCGGTCATGTTAGGCGGCGGCGCGGTGCGTTTCCAGAAGGTGTACAAACTGCGGCGGTAGAGGCTTTCGCCATGATCCTGGATGTAGTTCTTGGTGTTGCTGCCGCCAAAGGCCACGGGCTCCCAGATGTTCTCCGGCTGGTAGGGCCGCACGCCTTTGCCGCCGATCTTCGGGCTGAGCAGGCCGGACACGAACAACGCGTTGTCACGCACCACTTCCGCGTCCAACCGGAAACGCGGCCCGCGCGCCAACAGCCGGTTCTCGGGATCGGACAGCTTCGGATTTCGGATTTCGGATTTCGGATGGTGCCCGGCGTCCTGCCGGTAGGTGTGCGAGGTGACGATCATGCGGACGAATTGCTTCACGTCCCAGCCGTTCTCGCGGAAAGTGACGGCGAGCCAGTCGAGCAGTTCCGGGTGGCTGGGCGGCTCGCCTTGGGAGCCGAAGTCGTTGCTGGTCTTCACCAAACCGGTGCCGAAGAACTGCTGCCAGAAGCGGTTCACGGCGACGCGCGCGGTGAGCGGATGCTCGGGGCTGACGAGCCATTTGGCCAGGTCGAGGCGGTTGTAATTGTCCTGCTTCGGCAGCGGCGGGAAAACGGCGGGCGTGCCGTGGCTGACTTTTTCCGTGGGCTGGTCGTACTGGCCGCGATCCATGATGAAGCTCTCGCGCGGCTCCGGCAGCTCGGCCATGATGAAGGTGGCGGGGATGGCGTTTTCCAGCACCTGCTTCTCCGCCACTAGCGCCAGCTTTTTGCCGCGCACGCCTTCGACGATGTCGCGCGCGCCTTGGTATTCGTTTTCAAACCACCAGGACTTGAGTTTGTCCTCTTCCTCCGCGGTCCATTCCTCCGGTTTTTTGCCGCGCACGAGGTTGCGCAGTTCGGTTTCCAAGCCGGTGATGGCCCGGCCTTGGTTGGTCTTGGTCCAGACCTGCCAGGACCATTGCGGATCCTTGGCGGGATCGACGCGCGAACTCATCGCCAACCGGTCCCAATAGACGGTGCCGTCGAACTGCGTGAAAGCGAAGCCCGTGACGATCATGCCGGGTTGCAAGCCCAGCTTGGCGGTGTCCACTTCCAGCTTTTGCCACTTGCCGGCTGCGGGCAGGGCGCCCATGCGCACGCGCTCGGGGGTGCGCACCTTGCCGAAGGGGATCGCGCCCTCCTCGCCCCACACGGCGCGGTGGTTCCAGCCTTTGGTGTGGAATTGCAGCATGACCGCGGCGGGCGGATTGGCTTCATCGAGATACACTTGCACGCTGAGCTTGCCGTTGGGCGGAATGGTGAACTTGCCGCCGGCGGAGAAGAAATCCTGGGCGACTCCCTTGGCGCTGCGCTTGAGCGCGGCTTGGCCGCTGAACACGGGGCCATCCTCCGCGGTGACGAAGCAGGTGGGCTCGCCGCTGGCGCTGACTTTGGCTCCGGCTGGGAAAGTGTCATCAAACCACACGACCTCGCTGGTCTGCACGGGCGGCGGCGGGTCGATGGTGGCGGGGTCGGTGTAATTGAGGCTCTTGATGGCCGCGCGGATGCCCTCCTGGGCGGCGGCGATTTTGCGATCGAAACCGGCGAGCCGTTTGGCCTGTTCCGGAGTGCTGAGGCGCAGGATGGGCGGGGTGAGCAGGATGTTGCCGTCCATCGCCGGATCGGCGGTGCTGTTGAAGAAGGCGTAGAGCTGGTAAAATTCTTTTTGGCTGATGGGATCGAACTTGTGGTCATGACAGACCGCGCAGCCGGCGGTGAGGCCCATCCAGACGGCGACGGTGGTGTCCGCGCGATCCACGGCGTAACGGAAGACGAACTCCTCGTTGATGCTTCCGCCCTCGCTGGTGGTGACGTTGCAGCGGTTGAAACCGGAGGCGACCTGCTGATCCATCGTGGCCTCCGGCAAAAGATCGCCCGCGAGCTGCCAGATGGTGAACTGGTCATACGGCAGGTTTTGGTTGAAGGCGCGCACCACCCAGTCTCGATACGGCCACATGCTGCGCTCGTTGTCGAGGTGCAGGCCGTGGGTGTCCGCGTAACGTGCGGCGTCCAGCCAGTGACGTCCCATGTGCTCGCCGTAGCGTTCGGACTTCAACAGCCGCGTGACGACCTTTTCATAAGCGTCCGGGCTGGTGTCGGCGAGGAAGGCATCGATCTCCTCAAGCGTGGGCGGCAGGCCGGTGAGGTCGAGGGTGACTCGGCGGATCAGCGTTTCCTTGGAGGCTTCGGGCGCGGGCGCTAGACCTTCGCTGGCGAGTCTCGCTTGAATAAAGTTATCGATGCCGTTGCGGACTTCGGATTTCGGATTTCGGACTTCCGGCAAAGCCGGTTTGTGCGGTGTCTCGAAGCTCCAATGCTTTTTGTACTCCGCGCCTTCCGCGATCCAGCGTTTGAGGATTTCCACCTGCGCCGGGGTGATTTTTTTGTGCGTCTCCGGCGGCGGCATGACGTCATCTTTGTCGTCGCTGAGGATGCGCTGGATGAGGGTGCTGGCGTCGGGGTCGCCGGGTTTGACGGGGGCGATGCCGTCGGTGGCCTGATAAGCGCCTTCCGGGGTGTCCAGACGCAGATCAGCCTTGCGCGTCTTGGCGTCGAAGCCGTGGCAGGCGAAGCAGTTGTCGCTCAGGATGGGGCGGATGTCGCGGTTGAAGTCGAGCTTGCCCGCGGCGGAGGCGGGCGCAGCGTGGAGAAGAATGAGCAGCAGGAGCGCCAAGCTGTGGGGCGACCGGCTCGGTCGCCTTAAAGTGGCGCAACCATCTTGGTTGCGGTGTGAGGCTGTGAGGTTTCGGGTAAGCAAGATGCTTGCCCCACTTTCACTGAAAGCGGCGCGGTCGTTCTGATTGTGCGGCGGGCGAGTCATGGTGAAGGCCATAGTCGAGAACGAGTAGGAGGACGAGGACGAGAACGATGAAATCAAGCCAGCACACCCTTCACGACATGATGATCCTCCACGCCGGTGAGCCGCTGGTCGAGCCCCTGGAATTTGAAGCTGAACTTGCGGTGGTCGATGCCCATGAGGTGGAGGATCGTGGCGTTGAGGTCGTTGATGTGGACGGGGTCTTTGGTGATGTTGTAGCTGAAGTCGTCGGTCTCGCCGTACTCGACCCCGCCCTGCGCGCCGCCGCCGGCCAGCCACATGGTGAAGCAGCGCGGGTGGTGGTCGCGACCGTAATTGTCCGGGGTCAGTTTGCCCTGGGAATAGACGGTGCGGCCGAATTCGCCGCCCCAGACGACAAGCGTGTCCTCCAGCAGGCCGCGCTGTTTGAGGTCCATGATGAGCGCGGCGCAGGCGCGCTCGCTGTCATCGACTTGGCCGCGCAGGAGCTTGGGCAGGTTGTTGTGCTGGTCCCAGCCGCGATGCAGAATCTGCACCACGCGGGTGCCGCGCTCGATGAGACGGCGGGCGAGGATGGCGCTATGGGTGAAGCTGCCCTGGCGATGCACGTCCTCGCCGTACATTTCCAGGGTGGCCTTGCTTTCTTTGCTGAGATCGGTCAGCTCCGGCACGCTGGTCTGCATGCGGAAGGCCATCTCGTATTGCGCGATGCGGGTCTGGATTTCGGGGTCGCCGACGCGGGCGTGGTTGAGGTGGTTCAACTCGCCGAGCGCGTCGAGCATGGCGCGGCGGTTGGAGGGATCGACGCCGGGCGGGTTTTTGACATAGAGCACGGGATCGCCCTGGCCGCGCAACGCCACGCCGGTGAACTTGGTGGGCAGGAAGCCGCTGCTCCACATGCGGGTGAAGAGCGCCTGCGCCTGGCTGGCGGCGGGGAAGGTGGGCGTGAAGACCACGAAGGCGGGCAGGTCGTTGCTTTCGCTGCCGAGACCGTAGGCCAGCCAAGAGCCGAGGCTGGCCTTGCCGGGCACCTCGCTGCCGGTCATGACGAAGGTGCAGGCGGGGTCGTGGTTGATGGCGCTGGTGTGGACGCTCTTAATCACGGCCAGCTCATCGACGACCTTGGCCGTGTGCGGCAGCAGCTCGCTGACCCAGCGTCCGCACTGGCCGTGCTGCTGGAATTTGAACATGGAAGGCGCCACCGGCAGCCGCGCCTGGCCGCTGGTCATGGTGGTGATGCGCTGGCCCTGGCGGATGCTGTCCGGCAGGTCTTTGTCGAAATGCTTCCGCAACTGTGGCTTGTAATCCCACAGATCGATCTGGGACGGCGCGCCGTTCATGTGCAGATAGATAAGGCGCTTGGCCTTCGGCGCAAAATGCGGCAGCCCCGGCAGCGGCGCTTGAAGCTGGCCCGCGGCGGGCGCGGCAGCCAGCTCCCGCCCCAGCATGGACGCCAGCGCGATGCTGCCCGCGCGCAGGCCGGTTTCTCCAAAAAACTGGCGGCGCGTCTGGATGCGGTGATAGTCAACGAGGGGATTCATGCCCTATTAAAACGACGTGGGACGGCGGCAGCTTGCACGGCGCAAAGCGACCTCCGCCGGAGGGCGGGGCTCTGTTCCCGCCCATTCTTTCACGGGCGGAGGCGGCGCGTCTGTGGGATGGCCGTGCTATTCCTTCTGCGCCGGATTCGACTTCGCCTTAAACCTCGCCTTTTCTGTTTCAGGAACCGGCATGAATTGATCCAGCAAGGCTTTCAAATCGTTCGCATCCTCATTCAAACCCACCCATCGGCTCGCGTCGTCATAGGTGAAGTAGTAATTGTCGCACACCCAGCAAATGCTGGTCTCGAACAGCAGGAGATCGCCCGCATAAATCCTGATGCCATGAATCGGATAGTGGCAGAAGGCTCCCCCAGCCTTTTTGTCACTCGCAACCAATTTGGCGGCGGTTATACTCCATTTGGGCACATCAGACGTCAAAACGGTTCGTTTGTTGAGGACTTTGGTCTCCGTGCCGTAAGGCCTGACAGGAAACACTTCGTCGCCTTTCTTGGGTGCATGGCGAGTGTCTTCGCCGATTGAAAACTCCAGCAGATAAATTTCAACACGATCGGCAGTCTTGAATGTGTCGGCAACGGAGACCCGGCGGGCGCGATCCTTCCGTTGCTGCTTTTTGGAGTGTTTGATGCTCGCATCCGTATTGAAAACGCCGATTTGCTGGAACCAATTTTCTTCCTGGTCTGTCACGCAGCCGGAGAAAACCAAGGCAACGAGGAGAACCCAATTTTTCATGCGAACGAAAGAAAGGGCCAAGCGCGCGGCGCGTCCAGCGCAAACCCAGAAAAACCACCACCGAAACCTGCCCCGGCCTGCTCATCACAATAAGAAAGGAATCTTATTTTTGATAAAATTCCTCAAAATGACAAGTTTCCCGCGTTTTTTGATTTGCACTACCTGCAAAAGCAACTATAATTTCGATAATTAAACTCAAAACTGCAAATGAAAGCCCACTCCGCTTCTCTCCCGCGACAAAACCGCCAACGCGGCATCAGCCTCTTTGAGATGCTCCTGACCGTAGCCATCCTCGGCGTCATGCTTTCGCTGGCCATGCCCCTGTTCGGCGCGCAAAACGATGTGTATGCCGGTATCAAAGCCAAGCGCAACGCCCAGGAATTGGTCGCCGAATGCACCGCCGCCCAAGCCGCCGGAGTGGATTTTGTCGTCGCCGGTGATCTCCCCGCCACCGTGGAGAACATCGTCAAAGGCGGAGTCGCCACCTCCGGCGTCTTCAAGGGCCGCACGCTGGGATTGAAAGGCCTTGCCGCCGAAGACGCGAAGGACGCCGCCCGTTTCCTGAAACTCAGCGGCGGCGACTTGCAGATGCGCTGAGTTATCTTCCCCCTCACTGCTGCCGCACCGGCCGGCGCATTTGATACTGGAGCGCTTCCTTTTCCAAGGCGTTCGCCAAGGCGGGTTGCGAGGCTGCCAGCGCCCGGCTGCGCGCAAGTTCGGCGTATGTCCGCGCCTCTTCAAACCGGCCCGTCTCCGCCATCGCGGCTGCCAGCGATCGCAACGTGGTGGCGCTATCCGCGGCGCGGCGCGCCAGTTCCTCGGCGCGCAGGCCGTCCCTAATAGCTGCATCCGCGCAGGTGGCCAGCAGCCAGGAGTAGCTGGTCAAAGCGCCGTCGTTGTCCGGGTCCAACTGCAGCGCCCGCTCAAAATGCCGGACAGCCTCGCTGATCTTGCCGTCGAGGTTGCAGGCAAGCGCGAGGTTGGTGTGGGCCATGCTGTTGTCCGGCCAAGTTTCCGCCACCAGCCGGAGGTGGGGCAGGGCGTCGCTCGCGCGTCCCTGTTGTAGAAACAGACTGCCGAGATTGCTATGGGCTTCGACCAAGTTGAAGCGGTCCGCCTCCTGTTGATAGGCGGCGATGGCTTCCTCGATTTTTCCCTGAATCATATAACAGTTTCCGAGATTGTAATGAACGGTCGGCATTTCGGGATCGATCTCACGCGCCCGCCGCAAGCATTCCAAAGCCTTGTCCACCTCGCCCAATTCGCCCAGGGAGGTGCCGAGATTGAGCCAGGCATCCGCATAGTCCGGGCGGTATTGCAAGGCGCTTTCGAAGCGCTCGATGGCTTCCTGCTGCCTGCCCTCGGAGGCGAGCAGCACACCGTAGTTGTTATGAGCCATCCAAGCTTCGGGATTGCGTTTGATCGTCTCCGCCCAGAGCGTCGCCTTGTCCGCATACTGAGCCGACTGCCGCCAAGTTTGCACGCCAAGCGCCGATAGCATCAAGATGGCGGCGCCCGGCAGAACCCACCTTGGCTTCACAAAATCGGAAAGCCTCGCCAAGCCTGCGCCGGCCAGCACCAGCACACCCAGGCTCGGGACATAAACCCAATGATCCCAGACCGGGGAGAAAAGCCCTCCATAGACCGCCAAAAAACCGATCACCGGAGACAGCGCGCCCAGATAGAACAGCAGGGCCGTCAACGGTCCGCGGCCGATTTTGTCCCGCCACCGCCAAGCCCCCGCCAGGAGCAGCGCCACACTGGCAGGCCAGGCCCAGTGCCAGGGCCGCAGCGGAGCCGCGCGCCAGTCCGGGTAGATAAAGCACAGATCCACCGGCCAAAGCAGCTTCCAGGGGTAAAACCAGAACGCGCGACCGGCAGTGATGAAGCGCTCCGCCAGGGTGGCGGAAAAATCCTTCCCCTTGGCGCCGACGTGATGCGTCTCCAGCCACCAGACGAGCGAGCCGAGCATGAGCGTCAGGAGAAAAAACGGCAGCACCGGAACCACGTCCCTTTTCCATTGCAAGGAACCGCGTTTCCACCAAGCCAGCAGGAGCAGGGAAGGCGCGAGCACAAAGGCGGTGATCTTGGAAAACAAGGCCAGGAGGGTCAGGATCAGCGCCAGCGCGTAGGCTCCCCGCGCGCGCGAAGGCGGCTCCGGTTTCCACCAGCCGGCAAAGCGACCGTAGGCCAGCATGGCGCCCAGCATGAAAAACAGCGACAGCACGTTTTTGCGCTCGGTGATCCACGCCACCGACTCGACCATCACCGGATGCAGGGCAAAGACCGCGGCGGCAAGCCCGGCGCCCCGCACCTCCAAGCGCAGCAGCAACCGCCACAGCAGCAGGGTTGAAAACAGGTGCAGGAGCACGTTTTCGACATGGTAAGGCAGGGTCCAAAGCCCCCAGAATTGGAAGTCCAGCCAGAAGCTCGTCCCCGTCATCGGATAGTACTGCTGCATGGCCTCCGGCTCGGACCAGATTCTCCACAGGCCATGCCAGTCGCGCAGCAAAGGCTCCAGGCCGGTGGTCCAGGCGTTGTCGTCCCAGACAAAGCCGCCGTTCAGGCAGGGAAAGTAAGCGGCGAAAACGACGGCAACGAGCAAAACGGCGGCAAGCCAGCCCGCGGCGGGTTTGCGCCGCAGTGCCTGGGAGCCGGAGCTTGTCCGCTCCTGGGTTGGGTCATTGGCCATTCGACGCGACTTATAATGGGGAAGCGCATGAATTCAATCCCCCGGGTGACCTCGTAGATTCGATTGGCAATCGAATCCACCGCCACCGGCAGGCTCCGGCCGCGGATGCGCGCGGTGGCGGCGGAGGGCGGGACTCTGTTCCCGCCCATTATTTCGCGGGGGGCGGAGGCGGCGGGTGGCGCGGAGCCAGTGGGGAGGGACGGTGGACAGTGGCCCTGCGTCTGGAACGATCTTGTCACACAGGCGCTTTCCGTATTGCGTCCTGGCACATTTTTCTCTATCACTTAAGCGTCATTTCCATGACGCCTTATGGTCAGGAGTCGCAAAAAACACCCTGAAAACCGCAACCGCGCCCGGCGGCTCGGCAGGGTGTTGCTCCTTTCGCTGCTGGCCGCCGCGCCCGCCCCGTTGCCGGCCCAAGCCCCCGCGCCCAGCGCCGCGCCGAACACCGCCGAAGTCGCCACGCCGCTGGAATTGATCGAAGCCGGCAACGCCGCCTATCAAGCGCGCAACTGGCAGGAGGCCGCGGAGAAATTTGAAGCCTTCCTGCAAAACTACGGCAGCGCCCCCGAAGCCGCCGAGGCCGTCGCCCAAGTCAAGCCGCTGCTCGCCCTCTGCAAAATCCGCCTCGCCGACTATGGCGCCGCCGGCGCGCTCATCACCGAATCCCTGGCGCTGCCGAAGCTCGACCCCAAACTGCGCGACGAACTCTCCTTCTGGAAGGGCGTCATTCTGCTCCAAGTGCAGGCCTACGATGAGGCGCGCAACGCCTTCCTCGCCTACTATCAGACGCCCGAGTTCCAGCAGCCGCGCCGCATCGAGAGCATCCTGCTCTATGGCACCACTTACATTCTGGAAAACGACCACGAAAAAGCCGCCGTGTTTTTCGAGCAACAAGCGCCGCGCCTCTGGGAACTCAGCCACGAAGCCGCATTACGCGCCCAAACCCTGCGCCTGAACTCGCTGCTGGAACTCAACAAACTGCCCGAAGCCAAAGCCCTCGTCGCCACCCTGCAACCGCTCATGGACGAGGTCACGCAGATCGTCTCCCTGCACGGCCTCACCGCCGATCTCGGCGGCCGCTTCCTCGACGGCGGCGATTTTTATTCCGCCATCTTCTGCCTGCAACGCGTCTGGCCCGCGCAACGCCTGCTCAAGCACCAGGCCGGTCGCATCGACCGCCTCAAACGCGAACTCGCCGCCCTCGCCGCGCGGCCCGGCGGCGAGGCCCTGATCTTCGCCAAACAAAACGTCCTCACCCGCATCGAGCGCGAGCACCGTACCTTCGCCGCCAGCACGGATTTCGACCTCGGCATCCGCATGAGGCTCGGCTTCGCCTACCTCGGCCTCGAACGCTGGCGCGAGGCCGCGCTGGTGTTGGAAGACGCGCTCAACCTCCCCGGCGATCCCAAGCAACAAGCCCAGGCCGGGCTCGCCGTCGTCCAATGCTGGCTTCAGCTCAAACGCCACGACCGCTGCGTCGCCAGCGCCGACTCCTGGCTCATCCGCTTCGAGGGCAAGACCGAGGAAAGCGACGCCGCCCGCGTCCGCTTCCTCATGGCCCAGGCGCACTACGACGCCCAGGACTTCCTCGACGCCGCCCGCGTCTTCGAAGAGCTGACGCAAAAACACCCGCAGCACGAACTCGCCCCCGAAGCCCTGCTCATGGCCGGCCTTTCCCAGCTCATGGCCGACGAGCACGACCCCGCCCTGCGCCTGCTCTCCGAAGTCGTGCGCCGCCATCCCAAACTCCCCGTCGCCGAGGACGCCCACTACTGGCACGGCATGGCCTTCAGCTTCAACGGCGATCATAAAGAATGCCGCGACCACCTCGCCGCGCATTTGAAGACCTACGCCAAGTCCGCCCGCTACCAACCCGCCGCCGTTTTCCGCCGCGCTTACAGCCGCTTCATGCTCGCCGATTACGAAGGCGCGATTGAAGAGTTCGACGACTACCTGCGCGAGTTCCCCGAATCCCCCGACACCGGCGAGGCCCGCGTCCTAAAAGGCGACGCCTTCGGTTCCCTCGGCGAGATCGACGCCGCCATCGCCAGCTACGCCGATGTCCCTCCCGGCACCCGCCATTGGTATGACGAAGCCTTTTTCAAAATCGGCAAAATCCACAAACTCCGCCGCGACTGGCCCGCCCTCCGCGCCCACTTCGACACCTTCATCGCCAACCACCCGCACAGCATGAGGCTCCCCGAAGCCGTCTATTGGGCCGGCGTCGCCTGCATCGAGCAGGATCAGCTCGACGAAGCGCGCAAGCTCTACTGGGATGCCCTCACCAAGCACGGCGACGAAGCCCGGCACTACGGAGTCGAAGACATCCTGCTCGCCCTGCCGCGCCTCTATCGCGGAGCCGACGCCCGCCTCGAACTGCTGCGCGAGATCCAGCGCGTACGCTCTGAAGCCGAAAAACAAAAACGCACCGCGCTCGTCTGCCGCCTCAGTTGGATGGAAGGCCACATGCAGCCGCCGGACAAACCCAGGCTCGCCCAGGCCGACTTCCTCATGGCCGCGCAAAACCTTGACGCCAAGCGCATGAACCCCCGCATCACCGCCGACTGCGCCGACGCTTCCCGCGCCTCCGGCAGCAAACTGCGCGCCGCCGAGCTTTACCGCGACCTCATCAAGTGGCACCCCCGCGCCATCGAGATCGAGCGCGCCCACGCCGGCCTCGGCTTCATCGCCGCCGAAGCAGGCGATTGGGAAACCGCGCTCGAACACTTCGCCAAATTCGAGAAAAAATCCGTCACCCCCAACCTCGCCGTCAGCGTCGCCTTGGAGAAAGCCAAACTGTTAGCTGAAAACAAACGCCCCAACGAAGCCATCGCAGTTTATAAATCCCTGCTCGAGGACAAACTAACACCCGGACGCGCCAAAGCCCAAGCCCTCCTCGCTTGGGGCCGGCTGCTCGAAACCCAGCGCAAACTCCTCCCCGCCACCGCCTACTACGAGCGCGTCTATCTCGCCTACGGCAAGCACGGCGACCTCGCCGCCAGCGCCTACCTCGCCCGCGGTCGCGCCCTCGAAACCCTCGGCAAAAAAAGCCAGGCCGCCGAAGTCTATGCCGAACTGCGCCAGACCGAAGCCCTGCAAGCCTACCCCGAATACGAAGAAGCCGCCGCCCGCCTAAAAATCACCGGCCCCCCGCCCAAGCCCGAACCCAAAACCGAGCCAGAACCTATCATCGAACCCGGAAAGGAGACGCCAAAATGACCCCATTCTCCAATTTCCAATTTCCATTTTCCAATCTTCATTCGAGAACGAGTAGGAGAACGAGGACGAGGACGAGGACGACCCCCGCCGCCTACCGCCCCCTGTCCACCGCCCACTGGTTACTACTGCTCACCACCCACTGCCTCCTGCTCACCGCCGCCCCCGCCCAAGACCGCGTCCACCTCAAAGACGGCCGCGTCGCCCAAGGCCGCATCCTCAACCTCGCCAAACCCCGCATCAACATGGAGTTGCAAATCCCCGGTGGCCGCGGCACCGCCAAACGCGATTTCGACGCCGAACTCGTCGAGTTCATCGACTTCGCCCCGCTCCCCGGCGAGGCCGAAGCCCTCGCCAACCCCGCCGATCCCAAGCAGCAGGAAACCCTGCTCAAGCTCTGGCAGGAAAAATCCGTGCGCCTGCCCTGGCCCGCCAACAACGCCGGCGACATCGGCCTCGCCCTCGCCAACGAACTCTTCAAGCAATCCGATTCCAACCTCGTCGAGCGCGCCTTCCGCATCTATTCCCTCATTGAAAAAGACGACTGGGACGAAGCCCGCCGCGCCAAAGCCAAGACCGGCCGCCTGCGCTCCTTGATCGCCCTCAAACGCATCGACGAAGCCATCCGCGAGGCCCAAATCGTCGCCCGCGAGAGCGAAGACCCCGCACTCCTCATCGAAGCCCAACTCGTCATCGCCAAAGCCGACTTTGAAAAACTGAAACGCTTCGAGGCCGACCACCCGCGCTGGGATCAAGACGACGAACTCACCGAGGAACGCACCAAACTCTACCACCAAGTCCTGGATCAATTCCTGCACACCCCGCTCTTTCACGGCTCCATCGAAGACCGCGCCGCCGAAGCCCTCTGGCAAGTCATCGAAGTCCACCAAAGCCAAAGCATCCCATCTTCCCAAGACGACCTCCCCAACGAATCTCCCCAAGACACCACCTTCGCCCTCGAACGCGCCAAAGACCTCATCCAGCTTTACCCCAAAACCCCCGAAGCCGCCAAAGCCCAAACCCTCCTCAACGCCGCCCCGAAATAAACCGGAGGGCGGGGCTCTGTCCCCGCCCACTTTAAAAACCGCCGCCCAGCCGCCTCCAAACCACCCAACATCTCCAACGGCTCACCAGTCACCCTCACCACCCATGACCCGCCCAGCCCTCCTCACCCTCCTGTTCACCCTCGCGCTCGCCGCGTCCGCCCCCGCGCAAGACGCCGCTCCACCCCCTCCCGCCCCCGTGGAAATCGATAGCACCTCACTCCTGGACCTTTACAACCAGGGCGGCTGGACCATGCACATCCTGCTGCTGTGCTCCATCGGCACCGTCGGCGTCGCCGTGTACTGCTTCACCCAGGTCAGTCAGGCCCGCATGGTGCCCAAGCCCCTCATGGACACCCTCACCGGCGCCATGCAGAAGCGCGACGTCGGCGGCGCCTATCAGATGTGCCTGGCGCAGCCCAACAGCCTCAGCCGCGTCATGTCCAACGCCCTGCTCAAAGTCAACTTCGACCGTGACCAAGCCAACAAAATCTCCATGGAAGACGCCGCCGGCGAGACCATGGACGGCGAGGAAACGCGCTGCATGACCTGGGTCAACTACCTCAACGTCTTCGCCACCATCGCCCCCATGATCGGCCTTTACGGCACCGTTAGTGGCATGATCACCGCCTTCAACCAGCTCAAAGCCGGCAACAGCGAGCCCTCCGACCTCGCCGGCGGCATCGGCGAGGCCATGATCACCACCGCCGCCGGCCTCATCGTCGGCATCCCCGCCATGTTCTTTTTCTTTTTCTTCCGCAACAAACTCATGGGCATCATGGCCGAACTCCAGCGCAGCGCCTCCTTCCTCATCGGCGTCCTCTCCGGCGAAGTCAAACTCGCCGGCTCCGAACCCGCCAACCAGCCCGAGGAATAGATCCGCCCGGCAAACCATTCGTCATTCTTAATTCGACATTCGTCATTCCCTCCCCATGTCCCGCCGCCGCAAAGTGCCTCATGACGAAGTCGGCTTCAACATCACGCCGATGATCGACATGACCTTCCTCCTCCTCATCTTCTTCATGGTGACCACCAAGATCACCAACGAGCAGGTGAAGAAGGACATCGCCCTGCCCACCGCCATCAGCGCCAAGCAGGCCGAAGACCTCTCCAATCGCGACATCATCAACCTCGACGAAACCGGCGCCCTCTGGGTCGCCAACCGCCAGATCAGCGACGAAGACATGAAAACCTATCTCCAAAACCGCTTCAAAGCCAACCCTCCCCTCAAAATCTATCTCCGCGCCGACAAAAACACCCCCGCCAAACGCATCCGCCAATTCATGAAAATGGCCTCCGAAGCCGGAGCCATCAACGTCATCTTCGGAAGTTATCAAAG
>CAZNKC010000009.1:54709-56394 GCA_964573315.1 uncultured Verrucomicrobiaceae bacterium
CAAGTTTCAAGACCTCCCCAGCACAATCCCGTTAATCCTGAAATCCTGTAAATCCTGTCCAAAAAAACCTCCGCTTCCAGAATGAAAAGACGCAAACGAGACCAACCCGCCGTCGAGATGCAGATGGGCCCCATGATCGACATGGTGTTCCTCCTGCTCGTCTTCTTCATGGTCAGCGCCAAGCCCATCAAACCGGAGGCCGACATCAACCTCGGCCTGCCCGGCATGGCCGAGCAGGACGCCCCCGTCGATCTCCCCGACGAGCAGCGCATCCTCATCCGCGCCAATGGCGAAGTCGCGCTCAACGAGCAAACCCTCGCCGCCCCCGGCGACACCGCCCTGGAAAAATTCACCGAGACCCTGTCCCGCCTCGTCCAGAGCGCCCAAGCCGCCCGCTCCGAACTCCTCGTCACCCTCGCCCCCGAAGACGAAGCCCGCCACCAGCGCCTGGTCGATGTCCTCAACGCCTGCGCCCAAGCCGGAGCCACCCATGTCACCTTTGATCAACCCGCTGAAGAAGAGTAAAATCCGAAGCCCGAAATCCGAATGATGGAACGCCAACCCCTCAAGCCGAAAGGAAAATCCTACTGGTCGCGTGTCGAGCAGGCCGGGGAAACAATGGAATTTGGCCTTCGCTGCTTTCTGGGATTCTTTTTGGGCATCTGCTTCTGTGCGCTGTCCTGGCAGCTCGGCAAGGAGCTTGGATCGTTTTTAGGATTTGCCGCGGCCCTTATTGCTTTACCCATCGGTTTCGTGACCGGTTTCTTCTGGTTGGAGATCAAATTTCTGCTGCGCCTGATCTTCCGCGCTTTCATCGACTGACCCATCCATCCTGTAAATCCTGCCCATCCTGCCATCCTGTCTAAAAACCCAATCCCGTTAATCCTGAAAAAATCCCGTCAATCCTGTCAAAAAAATGTCTGTCGTGTATGCCCAGCCCCCGCCGCCGCCCAAGAAGCGGAAGCCCAAACCGCCGCCGCCGGACGGTGAAGCGCCGAAGCAGCGCGGGTTGATCGCCACCATTTTCATCGGCGCGGTGTTGGTTCACGTCGCCGCCTTGATCCTCTTCGGCCTGTTCATCGTCGCCCAGCAGTTCGCCAAGCCCGAAGCCGTGTTCGAGGTGCGGGAATCCCTCCGCATCCCCGTGCAACAGACCCCGCAGCACAAAATGAACGCCGCCGCCCACCAAGCCGCCGCGCCGAAACCCGTGTTTCAGGACAAGCTCATCAGCACCCGCCCCGCCGCCTTCGCCCTGCCGGAGCTGCCCAAGCTCGACCTCCAGCAGATGCTCCCGCTCGACCCCTCCGAACTCGTCAGCGACCAAGTCAGCAGCCTCGTCGGCACCGCCGGATTCGGCATGGGCGGCGGCGCCGGACTGTCCGGCTCCGGCGGCCTCGGCAAGGGCCTCAGCAAGCTCAGCTTCATGGGCATCCAGGCCGAGGGACAGCGCATCGTATTGTTGTTCGACGTGTCCACCTCCGTAGTCAACAAGGCCACCGCCAGCGGCGTGCCCCTGGCCAAAATCAAAGAGGAAACCGTCAAACTCATCGACACCCTGCCCCCCGGCGCCAGCTTCAACCTCATCCAGTTCGTGCGCAATTACAAACCCTTCAGCGACCAGCTCGTCCAGGCCACCCCCGCCAACCGCGACGCCGCCAAGAAGTGGATCGACAACGAATGGAACG